>NZ_JBHJRC010000059.1:0-33061 GCF_042261735.1 Kitasatospora sp. NPDC056327
GCCCGCTGCCCGTGCCGGCGCGTCCGGACGGCTCAGACCGGCTGGTGCTGCCAGGCCTGCTGGAATCTGCGGCGGGCCCGGTGCAGGCGCGAGCGCACGGTGCCGATCGGCAGCCGCAGGGCCGAGGCGAGTTCGCGCTCGTTCAGGCCGTAGACGGCGCGCAGGGTCAGGATCTGGCGGTGCTCGCGGGGCAGCCGCGCCATCACGTCGCTGATGTGGACGAGGGCCAACGGATCCTCCTGGAGGGCGAGTTCGGGCAGTTCGTCGGTGCTGTCCGGGCCCAGCCGCTTGGAGGTCCGGACCGCTTCCCGGACGGCCACCGAGCGGACCCAGCCGTAGAAGGCCAGCGGTTCGCGCAGGCCGCGCAGGCCGCGGTAGATGGCGAGCTTGGCCTCCTGGGCGGCGTCGTGGCCGTGGGTGCGGGTGATCCGCAGGCAGAGCTGGTCGACGAAGGGGGTGATGTGCCGCAACAGTTCGTTCATGGCCTGGTGGTCGCCGGCCTGGGCGCGACGTAACAGGGCGCCGACGGGGAACGCGGCGGTGTCGTGGGCGGCGGTGCCGCGGGGGACGGGGTCGCGGGTCGGCCGGGTAGGGGGGAACCCCGGCCGCGCGGTGCGGTCCATGGTCGTGGCCTTTCGGTCTCGCCCCTGGCCGGCCGGGGCCGCCCGGACCGTGGGGCGGATCCGGCGTCCGACAGCCGTCCAGGAATGGTGAGGATTTGACGGGAGTTTTGCCGTGGCGTTCCCGAAAAAAGCAGGGAGGCGCCGGTGAGGGGCATTCGGATAACGATCGACGTGCGATTCGGGCCCGCTGACGGCATTCAATGACGGTTCGATATCGACGTGGGCCGCTTGGCTCAGATTGGCCTGTTTCACGCCCCTGGGGTGGCCGAAGAGCGGTGGGTGACACTCCGGTTGTTCTGTGTTATCCATAGAGGTCAGCTGCCTGACATTGGCTTCGGCCCCGGTTCCTCCGGGTGGATCGGGCCGGCCTCCCCGGCGCCCGGTGATTTGCGCCCCGGGTTTTTTCGGCCGCCGGAAGTCGAGTATTGACGGGCTCAGTCGTGCTCATGCAGAGTGAGTCGCGGGCGGCCCCCGGGGCGTACCGGCGCCGTGCGCCGTGCATTACCCGAATATCGCCGGCCGACCTGCCACCGGGACCATCCGGGCGGCCTCGGGCGGCGGACCGGAAATCCTGTTCACGCGATTGAGGGTTGGTGTCATGTTCGGCCACGAAGCCACCGGTCACCCGCTGTCGGTTGCCCACAAGGGCATCTGGTACGCGCAGCGCCTGGACCCCGGGAGCGCCGCGTTCAACACCGGCGAGGCCGTGGAGATCCACGGACCGGTCGACCCGGGGCGCTTCGAGGACGCGCTGCGCCGCACCGTCGCCGAGGCGCAGACCTTCCGGCTGCGGCTCACCGGGGAGGAGGACGAGGACGGGCCGCTCGCCGTCCTCGACGCGGCCACCGACTGGCCGCTGCACCGGGTGGACCTCTCGGCCGGGCCGGACCCGGACGCCGCCGTCGGCGCCTGGATCCGCGCCGACCTCGCCGCCCCGCTCGACCCGGTCGACGGCCCGCTGTTCTCGCACGCCCTGCTGAAGGCCGCCCCGGACCGCTGGTGGTGGTTCCTCAAGGCCCATCACCTCCTCCTGGACGGCTACGGGTTCAAGCTCGTCGGCCGCCGGCTCGCCGACTGGTACACGGCGCTCACCGAGGGACGGGAACCGGCCGGCGCGCCCTTCCCGGCCCTGGAACGCCTGGTCGCCGAGGAACGGGACTACCGGGCCTCGGAACGCTTCGCCCGCGACCGCGCCCACTGGACGGCGCGGATGGCCGACGCCCCCGCCGCGGTGGTCCTCGCCGAGCCGGGCACCGGCCCCGCGGCCCCCGCCGCCGACCCGGCCGCGGAGGCGCCCGGCACCGGGCCCGCCGGCCCGTTCCGCCGCCGCACCACCCTGCTGGACGCCGCCGCGGTGGCCCGCCTGGACGCCGCCGCGGCCCGGCTCGGCGCCACCCGCGGCGGCCTGCTGCTCGGCACCGTCGCCGCCTACCTGCACCGCAGCACCGGCGCCCGCGAGGTCGTCCTCGGCCTGCCCACCATGAGCCGGCTCGGCTCGGCCGCCCTGCGCACCCCCGGCACCGCCTCCAACCTGCTGCCGCTGCGCCTCGCCACGACCCCCGCCACCACGGTCGGCGAACTGCTGCGGGCCGCCGACGCCGAACTCGCCGACGTCCGCCGGCACCAGCTCTACCGGGTCGAGGACCTGCGCCGTGACCTGCGCCTGGTCGGCGACGGCGGCCGCCGGCTGTACGGGCCGGTGGTCAACCTGATCCCGTTCGGCAACGAACTGGACTTCGCGGGCCTGCCCACCACCTGGCACCACCTCACCGGCGGCGCCGTCGAGGACCTGCAGATCAACGTCCGCCCCGGCGCCGACGACACCGGCCTCTGGCTCTCCTTCGACGCCAACCCGGACCGCTACACCGACGAGGACCTCGCCGACCACCAGGAGCGCCTGCTCCTGGTGCTCGACCGGATCGCCGCGGCCGAGGACACCCTGCCGCTGGCCCGCACCAGCGTGCTGCGCCCGGCCGAACAGCCCCCGGTCGCGCTGCCGCCCGCCGACCCGCCGGCCCCCGCCGACGCGACCCTGCCCGCCCGCTTCGAGGCCGCCGCCGCCCGCACCCCGGACGCGGTCGCCGTCACCGCCGCGGACCGGGCCCTGACCTACCGGGAGCTGGGCGACCGCGCCAACCGGCTGGCCCGGTGGCTGGTGCGGCACGGCGCGGGCCCGGGCGCCACCGTGGCGCTCGCCCTGCCCCGCACCGCCGACCTGGTGACCGGCGTCCTCGCCGTCCTCACGGCCGGCGCCGCCTACGTCCCGCTGGACCCGGACTACCCGGCCGAGCGGATCCGCGCGGTGACCGCGGACGCCCGCCCGCGGCTGCTGGTCACCCACGCGGACGTGGCCGGCCGGTTGCCGGCCGACGCCGCGCCGGACACCGTCCTGGTCCTCGGCGACCCCGCCACGGAGGCCGCGCTCGCCGCCGAGCCCGCCACCGGCCTCACCGACGCCGACCGCACCGCCCCGCTCACCCCCGCCGCCCCCGCCTACGTGATCCACACCTCGGGCTCCACCGGGCGGCCCAAGGGCGTCGTGGTCACCCACGCCAACGCGGTGCGGCTCTTCGACACCTCGGCCGGGCTGTTCGGCTTCCGGCCGGACGACGTGTGGACGCTCTTCCACTCCTACGCCTTCGACTTCTCGGTCTGGGAGCTGTGGGGCCCGCTGCTGCACGGCGGCCGGCTCGTCGTGGTGGACCGCGCCACCACCCGGGCGCCCGCCGAGTTCCTGGAGCTGCTGCGCGCCGAGCGGGTCACCGTCCTGAGCCAGACCCCGTCCGCCTTCCAGCAGCTGGTCCAGGCGGAGACCGAGGCCGGCCCCGGGACACCGGACGGCGCCCCGCTCGCGCTGCGCACCGTGGTCTTCGGCGGCGAGGCCCTGGAGCCCGCCCACCTGGCGGCCTGGACCGCCCGGCACGGCTTCGCGGCGCCCGAGCTGGTCAACATGTACGGCATCACCGAGACCACCGTGCACGTCACCCACCACCGGCTCGCCGGGGGCGGCGCGCGCGGCGCGGTCGGCACCCCGCTGCCGGACCTGCGGGTGCACGTCCTCGACCACGTGCTGCAGCCGGTCCCGGCCGGCCGCACCGGCGAGATGTACGTCGCCGGACCGGGCCTCGCGCTCGGCTACCTCGGGCGGCCCGACCTCACCGCCGAACGCTTCGTCGCCGACCCCTACGGCCCGCCCGGCAGCCGGATGTACCGCACCGGCGACCTCGCCCGGCGGCTCCCCGACGGCTCCCTCGAATACCGCGGCCGCGCCGACCAGCAGGTCAAGATCCGTGGCTTCCGGATCGAGCCCGGCGAGATCGAGGCCGCCCTGGCCGGCCACCCCGACGTCGCCCGGGCCGCCGTGGTGGCCCGCGACCGCGGCGACGGCGACCTCGCCCTGATCGGCTACGCCGTCCCCCGGACCGGCACCCGGCCCGACCCGGCCGGTCTGCGCGCCCACCTGGCCGCCCGGTTGCCCGAGCACCTGGTACCCGCCGCCTGCGTGCTGCTGGACGCCCTGCCGCTCACCCGCAACGGCAAGCTCGACACCGCGGCGCTGCCCGCCCCCGACTACGCCGCGGCCGCCGGCGGGCGGGCCCCCGAGGGCCCGGCCGAGACCCTGGTCTGCCGCCTCTACGAGGAGGTGCTGCGGCTGGAACCCGGCACCGTCGGCGCCGACGACGACTTCTTCGACCTCGGCGGCCACTCGCTGCTCGCCACCCGGCTGACCGCCCGGCTGCGCGCCGAGACCGGCACCGGCCTGACCATGGCCGACCTCTTCGCCGGGCCCACCCCCGCCGCGCTCGCCGCCCGGCTGGCCACCGCGCCCGCCGGCCCGGCCCGGCCGCCGCTGGCCGCCGCCGAGCGCCCCGCGCACCTGCCGCTCACCGCCGGCCAGGCCGGCCTCTGGTTCCTCGGCCGCCTTGAGGGCCCCAGCCCGACGTACAACATCCCGCTCACCCTGCCGCTGCCCGCCGGCACCGACGAGGAGGCGCTGCGCGCGGCGCTCGCCGACCTCACCGCCCGGCACGAGGTGCTGCGCACCGTCTACCCCGACCGCGACGGCGCCCCGTACCAGCGGGTGCTGCCCGCCGACGACCCGGCCGCCCGGCCGGTCCTGCACACCGCCGTCGCCGGTGACGCCGGGGAGCTGGCCGCCCTGCGGCGGGCGGCCGTCCGGCACGCCTTCGACCTGGCCGCCGAACCCCCGCTCCGCGCCCACCTGCTGCACCGCGCCGACGACGGCACCGCGCTGCTCGTCCTGGTCGTCCACCACATCGCCGCCGACGGCTGGTCCCTGGGACCGCTCGGCCGCGACCTCGCCCTCGCCTACACCGCCCGAGCCGCCGGCACCGCCCCCGACCGGGCCCCGCTGCCGGTCCAGTACGCCGACTACACCCTGTGGCAGCGCGGCCTGCTCGGCGACGAGACCGACCCGCGGAGCCCCGCCGCCCGCCAGCTCGCCCACTGGCGCGAGGCCCTGGCCGGCCTCCCGGAGGAACTCGCGCTGCCGGCCGACCGGCCCCGGCCGCGCACCGCCGGCCACGCGGGCGCCACCGTCCGCCTCGGCGTCGACGCCGCCCTGCACGGACGGATCGGCGAGCTGGCCCGCGCCCACCGGGCGACGCCCTTCATGGTCCTCCAGGCCGCCCTGGCCGCCACCCTCACCCGCGGCGGCGCCGGCACCGACATCCCGATCGGCACGCCGACCGCCGGCCGTGACGACCCGGCGCTGGAACACCTCGTCGGTTACTTCGTCAACACCCTGGTACTGCGCACCGACACCGCCGGCGACCCCGGGTTCGGCGAACTGCTCGACCGCGTCCGGGAGACCGACCTCGCCGCCCACGCCCACGCCGACGTGCCGTTCGACCGGGTCGTCGAGCACCTCAACCCGGCCCGCGCGCTGGGCCGTCACCCGCTGTTCCAGGTGATGCTCGCCCTGCAGAGCGCCGACGACGACCCCGGCGTGGAGTTCGCCGGCGCCCGGGTGCGGCTCGACCCCGGCGGCATCGGCACCGCGCGGTTCGACCTGATGGTCGACTTCACCGAGCGCCCCGGCACGGCCGCCGGCCCGGCCGGCCTGGACGGCACCATCGAGTACTCCACCGCGCTCTTCGAGCGACGCACCGTCGAACGGCTCGCCGCCCGGCTGACCGCCCTGCTCGCCGCCGCCGTCGCCGACCCGCGCGCCCCGCTCTCCGCGCTCCCCCTGGCCGACCCGGCCGAGGACGCCGAGTGGGCGCACTGCCCGCCGGCCGTCGAGCGCGCGCTGCTCGCCCAGGACGGTGTCCGGGACGCCGTGGTGACCGTCCGCCGGGCCCTCGACGGCTCCCGCGAGGCGGTGGCCCACGTGGTGCCCGACGCCCCGGTCGACCGGCTGCGCCTGGCCGCCGCCGCCCGTCCCGCGCTGCCCGCGGCCGCCGCCCCGCTGCGGGTGGTGCTGCTCTCCGCGCTGCCCCGCACCGCCGGCGGCGCCCTCGACACCGACCGGCTCGGCCGGCTGCCGGTGCCCGACGACGCCCTCGCCGCGGCCTGGGAACGCGACCTCGCCCGCCTGCCCGGCACCACGGCCGCCGCCGTCGTGGTCCGCGACACCGCCGCGCCCGTCCCCGGCCTGCTCCACCTCGGCGGCCTGCCCGGCAGCGCGGGCGCGGCCGGCGGCGAGGAGCCCGCCCTCCTCGACGACGGCACCGGGCCGGACGGCGGCACCCCCGCCCTCAGCGAGGGCCCGCCCGCGCCCCCGCCGCCGTACCCGAACCTGACCGACGCCCTGCGGGCCGCCGTCGAACGCGGCACCGGCGGCATCGTCCACCTGCGGGCCGACGGCAGCCACCGCCGGCAGAGCTACGCCGAGCTCGCCGACGAGGCCGCCCGCATCCTCGGCGGGCTGCGCAGCCACGGGGTGCGCCCCGGCGAGACGGTGATCTTCCAGTTCGAGGAGAACGAGGACTTCCTGCCGTTCTTCTGGGCCTGCGTCGGCGCGGGCGTCACCGTCCTGCCGATGAGCACCCCCGCCTCCTACCGCGACCCCTCGCCGCTGCGCGAGAAGGTCGAACGGATCTGGGACTCGCTCGGCCGCCCCCGGATCGCCACCGGCACCCGCACCGGCGCCGCCCTGCGCGAGCGCGCGGAGGAACAGGGCTGGACCGGCCTCCAGGTGCTGGTCGCCGACGAGCTGCGGGCCGGCCCGCCCGCGGGGGACTGGCACCGGGCCGAACCCGGCGACACCGCGCTGCTGCTGCTGACCTCCGGCTCCACCGGCCTGCCCAAGCGCGTCACCGTCACCCACGACATGGTGCTGCAGCGCTCGGCCGCCACCGCCCGGCTCAACGGCCTGGGTCCCGGCGAGACCACGTTCAACTGGATCCCGCTCGACCACGTCACCGGCGTGGTGATGTTCCACCTGCGCGACGTCGTGATCGGCTGCGAGCAGGTGCACGCCCCGACCGGCTGGATCGTCGAGGAGCCGCTGCGCTGGCTGGACGCGCTCGACCGCTGGCGCGCCACCGTCACTTGGGCCCCCAACTTCGCCTTCGGCCTGGTCAGCGAGCGGGTCGCGGCCGAGCCCGGCCGAAGCTGGGACCTCTCCCCGGTCAAGCTGGTGATGAACGCCGGCGAGGTCGTGGTCCCGCGGGTCGTGCGCCGCTGGCTGCGGCTGCTCGAACCGCACGGCCTCGACCAGCGGGTGATGCACCCCGGCTGGGGCATGTCGGAGACCACCTCGGTCGTCACCGACACCTGGCACGACCCGGACGGCCCCGAGGAGACCTACGTCAGCTGCGGCCGCCCCTACCCGGGCTTCGCGATGCGGGTCGTCGACGACCGGGACCGGGTGGTCGCCGAGGACCGGGTCGGCCACCTCCAGGTCCGCGGACCCTCCGTCACCCCCGGCTACCACGAGAACCCGGAGAAGAACGCCGAGTCGTTCACCGCCGACGGCTGGTTCCGCACCGGCGACCTCGCCCTGCTGCGGAACGGCGAGCTGTACCTGACCGGCCGCGCCAAGGACGTCATCATCGTCAACGGCGTCAACCACCCCAGCCACGAGATCGAGACCGCCGTCGAGGAGGCCGAGGGCGTCGTCCGCGCCTGCACCGCCGCGGTGGCCGTCCGCACCTCGCCCACCGCCACCACCGACGAGATCGCCGTGTTCTGCTCCCTCGAACCCGGCGGCGACGAGCACGCCCTGCTCACCGAGGTCACCGGCCGGGTCACCCGGCAGACCGGCGCCGCCCCGGCGTTCGTCCTGCCGGTCGCCCCCGCCGAGATCCCCAAGACCGAGATCGGCAAGATCCAGCGCACCCTGCTCCGCAAGCGGCTGGAGGCCGGCGAGTTCAACGAGCTGATCCGGCGCACCGACCTGCTGCTCGGCACCGAGCGCACCCTGCCGGACTGGTTCCACCGGCCCGTCTGGGAGCCCGCCGCCCGGGTGCACGCGCCCGCCGCGCACCCGGCGCCCACCGTCGTCCTCACTGCCGGGCCGGACGACCCCTCGCACGCCGTCGGCACCGCCCTGGCCGCCCTGCTCGCCGCCGACGGCTCACCGGCCCGCGTCGTCACCGACCCGGCCGGGATCGGCGCCGCACCCGTGGGCCGGATCGTCGACCTGCGGCTGCTGGCCACCACCGGGCCCGAGGACCCGCTGGCCGCCACCCTGCCGCTCACCCGGCTGCTCGCCGCGCTCACCCCGCCGGCCGCCGGCCCGGACGGGCCCGCCCCGGACGCGGACCGCCCGGACACGGACCCCGCGGGCCCGGACACCCCCGGACGGTCCGTCACCGTCGAGGTCGCCGCCCGGCACAGCCGCGCCGTCCACCCCGGTGAGCCCGTCCGCCCGGATCGCGCCGCCGCCGTCGCCGTGCTGCGCAGCGCCGTCCAGGAACTGCCCTGGCTGGCCGGCCGCTGGACCGACCTCGGGCCCGGCCCGGAGGACCCGGCGCAGACCGCCCGCCGGCTCCACGGGGAGATCGTCACCCCGCCCGCCGACCCCGACGTCGCCCTGCGCCCCGACGGCCGGTGGACCCTCGGCCTCGCCCCGCTGCCCGCCCCCGACGAGGACGCCGCCCCGGTGTTCGAGGAGGGCGGCCACTACCTGCTCACCGGAGGCCTGGGCGGCGTCGGCACCGAGATCGCCCGCCACCTGCTCGACCGCCACCGGGTGCGGCTCACCCTGGTCGGCCGCGGGCCCGTCGCCGACCGCCCCGAGCGGGCCGCCGCGCTGCGCGAACTCCAGGCCCTCGGCACGGTCGAGTACCGCGCCGCCGACGTCACCGACCCGGAGGCCGTCCGCCGGCTGCTGGCCGGCGCCCGCGCCGCCCACGGCGAACTCGCCGGCGTGCTCCACCTGGCCGGCCACTTCGCCGAGCACCCCCTGGACGCCACCGACGCCCGGCGCTGGACCGAGGCCACCGCCGCCAAGGCCACCGGCGCCGCCGTGCTGACGGAGGCGCTGCGCGACCGGCCCGGCACCCTGTTCGTCTCCTTCTCCTCCGTCAACGGCCACTTCGGCGGCGCCCTCGCCGCCGCCTACTCCGCCGCCAACGCCTACCTGGACGCGCTCGCCGTCCACCAGCGCGGGATCGGCCTGCGCGGCCACAGCGTCGCCTGGAGCATGTGGGACGACCTCGGGGTCAGCCGCGGCTACCCGCTCAGGACGCTCACCCGGGCCCGCGGCTTCCGCCTGCTCAGCCGCCGCGACGGCACCCGCTCGCTGGCCGCCGCACTGCGCCACGGCCACCCGCACGTCCTGGTCGGCCTCGACCCGGCCGCCCCCTGGGTGCGCAGCCACCTCGCCGCGCCCGCCCGCCCGCTCCAGGAGCTGGCCGGCCACCGCGCCGAGCCGGGTGCCGCCGTCGCCCAGGCCCCCGCCGACCTGCCGGACCGTTTCGGCAACCCGGCCGGCGCCACCCTGACCACCCTGCCCGAACTGCCCGCCACCCCGGACGGACGCACCGACCGGCAGCAGCTGGCCGGCCGGGCCCGCACCGGCGGCACCGGCGGCGCCCCGAACCCGGGCCCGGAGCAGGAGATGGCCGGGATCTGGGCCGACCTGCTCGGCACCGACCGGATCGGCCGCGACGACGACTTCTTCGCGCTCGGCGGCCACTCGCTGCTCGCCACCCGGCTGGTCGGGCGGCTGCGCTCCGCCCTGGGGCTGGAATTCACCGTCGCGGACCTGTTCGCCGCCCCCACCCTGGCCGCGCTCGCCGCCCTCGGCACCGCCCGCGCCGCCTCGGGACAGGGCGGCGGCACCCGGCCGCCGCTGCGCCCGGCCGAGCGGCCCGCCGTCGTCCCGCTCTCCTACGCCCAGCGCCGCCTCTGGTTCCTCAACCAGCTGGAGGGGCCCTCCGCCACCTACGACATCCCGCTGGTCGTCCGGCTGACCGGTCGGCTCGACACCGAAGCACTGCGGGCCGCGCTCGCCGACGTGACGGACCGTCACGAGATCCTGCGAACCCGCTACCCGGACGAGCAGGGCGACCCCCGCCAGGTGGTCCTGCCGCCCGGCACCGCGCCCGCCCCGCTGACCGTCACCACCGTCCCGGCGGCCGAGCGCGAGGAGCACGTCCGGCGGGCCGCCTGCCACGTCTTCGACCTCGCCGGCGACCTGCCGCTGCACGCCGAACTCCTCACCGACGGGCCGGACGGCCGCGACCACGTCCTCGTCCTGGTGCTGCACCACATCGCCGGCGACGGCTGGTCCACCGGCCCGCTCGCCCGCGACCTCGCCACCGCGTACACGGCGCGCCGCACCGGCTCCGCCCCCGACTGGGCGCCGCTGCCGGTCCAGTACGCCGACTACACCCTGTGGCACGCCGCCCTGCTCGGCGACGAGCACGACCCCGCCAGCCCGGTCGCCCGGCAGCTCGCCCACTGGCGCACCGCGCTGGACGGCATGCCCGAGGAGCTGGCGCTGCCCGCCGACCGCCCCCGGCCCGCCACCGCGAGCGGCACCGGCGGCCGGGTCCGCACCCGGCTCTCCGCCGAGCTGCACCGCGGCCTCGCCGCCCTCGCCGCCGAGAGCCGGGCCAGCCTGCTGATGGCCTGGCAGAGCGGTGTCGCCGCCCTGCTCACCCGGCTCGGCGCCGGTACCGACCTGCCGCTCGGCTCCCCGGTCACCGGCCGGGCCGACGAGGCCCTCGACGACCTCGTCGGGTTCTTCGTCAACACCCTGGTGCTGCGCACCGACACCTCCGGTGACCCGGGCTTCCGGGACCTGCTCGCCCGGGTCCGGGAGCGCGACCTGACCGCGCTGGCGCACCAGGACGTGCCCTTCGACCGGCTGGTCGAGGTGCTCAACCCGGCCCGCTCGCGCGCCCGCCACCCGCTCTTCCAGGTGGCCTTCGCCGTCCAGGAGACGCCCCGGCTCGGCGCCGGCCTGCCCGGCCTGACCGCCGAGGTCGACCCGGTGGAGACCGGCACCGCCAAGTTCGACCTGTTCTTCGCCCTCGTCGAGCACCGCGCGCCGGACGGCGCGCCGGCCGGCCTGGACGCCTTCCTGGAGTACAGCGCCGACCTGTTCGACGCCGCCACCGCCCGCACCCTGCTCGCCCGGCTCGCCCGGCTGCTGGAGTCGGCCGTCGCCGAGCCCGCCGCCCCGATCGGCTCGCTCGACATCGTGCTGCCCGCCGAACGCGGCCGCCTGGTCGCCGGACCGCTCGACGACGACGCCGAACTGCCCGGCGTGCTCGGCCTGTTCGCCGACCGGGTGGAGAGCCGCCCGGACGCGCCCGCGGTGACCGGCCCGGCCGGCACCCCGCTCGGCTACCGCGAACTCGACCGCGCCGCCAACCGGCTGGCCAACCGGCTGCTCGACCAGGGCCTCGCCCCCGGTGACCGGGTGGCCCTGGCCCGGGACACGGCCGGCCCGGACGCCGTCGTCGGCACCCTCGCCGTCCTCAAGGCCGGCGGCGTGCTCACCGCCGACGACCCGGCCGCGCCGCCCGCCGTCCTGCTGGCCGGCACCGTCCGCCCCGGCCCCGCCCCCGTGGTCACCTTCGCCGAGGGCCGCGCCCACCCGGACGACCGGGCCCCGGCCGTCCCGCTCACCGACCGCGACCCCGCCTGCGCCGTCCGCCCGCCGCACGGCACCGCCGTCCTCGGCCACGCCGCGCTCGCCCGCGGCCTGCGCCCGCTGGTGCGCCGCACCCGGCTGACCGACGGCGACGCCGTCGCGCTGCTCACCGCGCCGCGCCCCGGCCACGCGCCGTGGGAACTGCTCGCCCCGCTCACCCGCGGCGCCTGCCTGGTGCTGGACGACGACTGGGCGGCCCCGGACGCCACCGCCGCCGAACTCGCGCGGCGGACGCTCCGGCTGGCCGGCCCCGGCACCACCGTGCTCGTGCTGGCCGAGGAACTCGCCGGAGCGCTGGCCGGGGCCGCCGACCGGGACCCGGCGCTGGCCGGGGCCCTGCCCGAGCAGCTCTGGTACACCGGCACGGGCGCCGCAGCCGCGGCGGAGCCCGCCGTGGCCCCCGCCGGACCGGCCGTGCGCCGGCTGCTCGTGGTGCCCGCCGCCGGCGTGGTCGCCGAGGCCGGCGGCGGCGCCCTGACCCCGCTGGCCGCGACCGTCGTCCTGGACGCCGCCGGGGCCCCGGCACCCGCCGGGGTGCACGGCGCGGTGCACGTCGCCGTGCCGGGACCGGCCGAGGCGGACGCCGGGCCGTGGCTGGTGCCCAACACCCTCGGCGCCGCGCTCCCCGGCGTCACCCTGCTGGCCCGCACCGGTCTGGTCGGCCGGCTCACCGCCGACGGCCGGCTCGACCTGCGCGGCCCCGAGGACGGCTGGGCCGAACTCGCCGGCCGCTGGACCGACCTCGACGCGGCCGGGCACGCCCTGCTCGGACTCGACGGCGTGCGCGACGTCGTGGTCCGGCCCAGGCGCCACCCCTCCGGCCGCACCGAGGCCGTCGCCTACGTCGTGGCGAGCGCACCGCTCACCGCCGACCGGCTCACCGAGCGGCTGCGGGCCGCCCTGCCCGAGGGGGCCGAAGCCGCCGCCGTCCTGCTCACCGCGCTGCCCCGCACCTCCGAGGGCCGCCCCGACCCGGCCGCCCTGGACGCGCTCCCGGTCCCCGGCCCCGAGGCGGCCGCGCGCTGGGAACAGCGGCTGCGCGCCCTCCCCGGGGTCCGCGAGGCGGCGGTCCGGCTCGCCGCCGACCCGGCGCCGACCGGGCTGGTGCACAGCGGCGGCCCCGGCCGTGCCCCCGCGCGGAGCCACCCGTCCGCCGACGCCCCCGGGGAGACGCCGGATCCCGCGCTCGCCGGGCCCGGCACGACGGCGGCCTCGCTCGGCGACGGCGGCCCGGCCGCCCCGCTCCCGCACCCCGACCTGGTCACCGCGCTGCTCGCCGCCGCCGGGAGCGGCGGCGGGGGGCTCCTGCACCTCGACGCCGAGGGCGCCGAACACCCGCAGTCCTACGCCGAACTGCGGGACACCGCCGCCCGGGTGCTCACCGGTCTGCGCGAACTCGGACTGCGGCCCGGCGACCGGGTCCTCCTCCAGCTCGGCGGCACCCGCGACTTCGTCACCGGCCTCTGGGCCTGCCTGCTGGGCGGCCTGGTGGCCGTCCCGCTGGCCCTTCCGCGCGCCGCCGGCGACGAGGCCGCCGCGGCCCGGCTGGACGCCGCCTGGCGCGCCCTCGGCGAGCCGCCGGTGCTCACCGACGCCGCCGGGGCGGCGGCCGTGCGCGACACCGCCCGGCGCCACGACCGGGCCGCGCCGCGCACCGCCGACCTGGCCGCCCTCGCCCGCCGGGAGCCGGTGCCCGCCGCCGGCCTGCACCGCCCCGACCCGGACGAGACGGTCCTGCTGCTCCTCACCTCCGGCTCCACCGGCCGGCCCAAGGCCGTCCGGCTGACCCACCGCAACGTGCTCACCCGCACCGCCGCCACCGCCGCCGTGCACACCCTCACCGCGGCCGACGTCTCCTTCAACTGGATGCCGCTGGACCACGTCGGCGGGGTGGTGATGTTCCACCTGCGGGACGTCGTGATCGGCTGCCGGCAGATCCACGCGCCGACCGCCTGGGTGCTCGCCGAGCCGACCCGCTGGATGGCCGCCGTGGACCGCCACCGGGCGAGCGTCACCTGGGCGCCGAACTTCGCCTTCGGCCTGCTCGCCGAGCACGCCGACGCGGTCGAACGGGCCGGCTGGGACCTCTCCTGCCTGCGCTACCTGCTCAACGGCGGCGAGGCCGTGGTCGCCCGCACCGCGCGCCGCTTCCTCCGGCTGTTCGCCCCGCTCGGCCTGCCGAAGACGGCGATGCGCCCCGCCTGGGGCATGTCCGAGACCTCCTCCGGCGAGATCGAGGGCACCTTCGACCTCGACACCACCACCGACGAGGACCCCTACGTGAGCGTCGGCCGGCCCTACCCGGGGTTCGCCGTCCGGATCGTCGACGGCGCCAACACGGTGGTGCCGGAGGGCCGGGTCGACCGGATCCAGGTCCGCGGGGCCGCCGTCACCCCGGGCTACCTGGACGCCCCCGAGCAGAACCGCGAGGCGTTCACCGCCGACGGCTGGTTCGACACCGGCGACCTCGGTTTCCTCCGGGACGGCGAGCTCACCGTCACCGGTCGCGCCAAGGACGTGATCGTGGTCAACGGCGCCAACCACGCCGGCCACGAGATCGAGGCCGCGGTCGAGGAGGTCGACGGCGTCGAGCGGTCCTTCACCGCCGCGCTGGCGGTGCGCACCGCCGCCGCCGGGCCCGCCGGCGGCGACGAACTGGCGGTGCTGCTGGTGCTCCGGGAGGGCACCGACCCGGCCGACCTGCTGCGCCGGGTGCGCGGCGCCGTCACCCGGCAGACCGGCATCGCCCCCGGCTACCTCGTCGCGGTGTCCGCCGACCGGATCCCCAAGACCGAGATCGGCAAGATCCAGCGCACCGTCCTCGCCCGGGCCTTCGAGGACGGCGCGTTCGACGCCGAACTCGCCCGCGCCGACCTGCTGCTCGGCGACGAGCGCACCGTGCCCGACCGCTTCTTCCGGCGGGTCTGGCGGCGGGCCGCGCCGTCCGCCTCCGCCGGCCCGGCCGGCCCCGGCGGGACCGTGCTGCTCGTCACCGGACCGGCCCCGGTCCCCGCCCGGACGGCCGCCCTCGCCGACGCACTGGCCGGGCACCTGCGCGCGGCCGGCCGCACCGTGCTGCGCACCGCGGACGTCCCCCGGCCCGAGGACGCGGCGTCCGTCACCACCGTGCTGGACCTGGCCGGGTACGGACCCCTGCCGGCCGGCCCCGGGACGGACACCGCGGCGCTGTCGGCGGGTTCGCGCGCGGCCGTGCGGCTCGCCGCCGCGCTCACCGCCGAGCCCTCGCAGCAGCCGGTCGCCTGGTACACCGTCACCGCCGCCGCCCAGCGCGTCCTCGACGGCGACCCGCTCGACCCGGCCCGGGCCGCCACCCTCGCCACCGTCAAGAGCCTCGGCCAGGAACTGCCCCGGCTGCGCACCCGGCTGGTCGACCTGCCGGACGGCCCGGACGCGCCGCCCGCCGCCGCCCTGGCCGGCCACGTCCTCGCCGAACTCGCCGCCGCCACCACCGAACCGGAGGCCGCGTGGCGTGCCGGTCGGCGCTGGGTGCACCGGCTGGAACGGCTGCCCGCCGACCCGCCGCGCCCGGCCGGACGCTTCTTCCGCCCCGGCGGCCACTACGTGCTCACCGGCGGCCTCGGCGGCGTCGGCACCGAACTCGCCGAACACCTGCTGACCGCGTACGGCGCCCGGCTGCTGCTGACCGGCCGCACCGTCCTGCCGGACCCGGAGGACTGGGACGCGCACATCGCCGCCGGCACCCCGCTCGGCCACGCCCTCGCCGCCCACCGCCGGCTCACCGCCCTCGGCGAGGTCCGCTACACCGCCGCCGACGTCACCGACCCGGCCGCCGTCGGCCGGGTGCTCGCCGACGCCGAACGGGAGGCCCCGCTCGACGCGGTGTTCCACCTCGCGGGCGCCCTGGTCGAACAGCCCCTCGCGGACCTCACCGACGCGGCCTGGGACACCGCCTTCGCCGCCAAGGCGGCCGGCACCCGGGTGCTCTGCGACTGGGCCGGGAACCGGGCCGGCCGGGACCGCCCCGCCCCGCCCGTCGTGGTCTTCTCCTCCGTCAACGGCCACTTCGGCGGCAGCGGCCTCGCCCCGTACGCGGCCGCCAGTGCCTGCGCCGACGCGCTGGGCACCGAGGCCGCCCGCCGCGGCGCCGACGTCCGGGTGCTCGCCTGGAGCATGTGGCGCGACCTCGGCATGACCCGCGGCTACGCGCTCACCGCCTTCACCGAGGCCCGTGGCTACGCCGTGCTCGCCCCGCGCGAGGCACTGCGGTCGCTGGCCGTCGCCCTCGCGCACGACGACCCGCACGTGCTGATCGGCCTCGACCCGGCCGCGCCCTGGGTCGGCTCGCGGACCGAGCAGCCGCCCCGCCCCGCCGAACGGCTGGTGGGCTGCGTGGTGCCGCGGGCCGGCGCGGAACCCCCGGCCGGGGACGACCGCACCCCGACCGACCGCTACGGCACCCCGCTGCCCGCCGACCTGCTGGTGGTGCCCGCGCTGCCCGCCGACGACGACCACGAGGGCTGGCGCCGCCTGCTCGGCGCCGGGGCCCGCACCGGCGGCGGCACCGGCACGGCGGAACCGCGCACCGCCACCGAACGCGCCCTGCTGCCGATCTGGCGGGAGGTCCTGGACCGCGACCGGATCGGCGTCGAGGAGAGCTTCTTCGACCTCGGCGGCCACTCCCTGCTGGCGACCCGGCTGGTCGGCCGCGTCCGGGCCGCCCTCGGCACCGACCTCGCGGTGGGCGTGCTCTTCGAACACCCCACCGTCGCCGCGCTGGCCCGGCTGCTCGACGCCGCCCCCGCCGGCGGCACCGGCACGGGCACCGGCGACCGGCCGGCCCTCGTCCCGGTGCCCCGGACCGGCCCCGTCCCGCTCTCCGCCGCCCAGCGCCGGCTCCGCTTCCTCGACGGCGTCCGCGCCGCCGACCCGACCTACCACATCCCGTACGCCCTGCGGCTCACCGGCGGCGTCGACCCCGGGGCGCTGCGCGCGGCCCTGCACGACGTCCTGGCACGGCACGAGAGCCTGCGCACCGTCTTCCCGCCCGGCCCGGACGGCGCCGGCGAACAGCGCGTCCTCCCGGTCGGCGACGGCCTGCCCGACCCGCTGACGGTCGCACCCCTGCCGGACGGCGAGGAGCTCGACCGGCGGCTCGCCGAGGAGGCCCGCCGCAGCTTCGACCTCACCCGCGACCTGCCGCTGCGGGCCACCCTGCTCACCGACGGCGCCGAGCGGCACGTGCTGCTCCTGGTGCTCCACCACATCGCCGCCGACGGCTGGTCCCTGGCTCCGCTCACCCGCGACCTCGCCGCCGCCTACCGGGCCCGGCTGGCCGGCGACGCACCCGCCGCGGCCCCGCTGCCCGTCCAGTACGCCGACTTCGCCCACTGGCAGCACCGCACCCTCGGTGACGAACGCGACGCGACGAGCACGGCAGCCCGACAGCTCGCCCACTGGCGCGACACCCTGGCCGGACTGCCCGAGGAACTCGCGCTGCCCACCGACCGGCCCCGCCCCGCGGTCGCCGACCCGGCCGGTGCCGTCGTCACCCTCCGCTGGCCCGCCGCCCTCCACGGCGCGCTGACCGGGCTCGCCAGGACCGAACGCGCCAGCCTGTTCATGGTGCTCCAGGCCGGCCTCGCCGCCCTGCTCACCCGGCACGGCGCGGGCACCGACGTCCCGCTCGGCACCACGGTGGCCGGCCGCACCGACAGCGCCCTCGACGACCTGGTCGGACTCTTCGTCAACACCCTGGTGCTGCGCACCGACACCTCCGGCGACCCGAGCCTGCGCGAACTGCTCGGCCGGGCCCGGGAGACCGCGCTGACCGCCTTCGCCCACCAGGAGCTGCCCTTCGAACGGCTGGTGGAACTGCTCAACCCCGCCCGCTCGCTCGCCCGGCACCCGCTGTTCCAGACCGGCCTCGTCCTCCAGAACAACGAACGGGCCGGGGCGGACCTGCCCGGCGTCACCGCCGAACCGCTCCAGGTCCACCCCGGCACCGCCAAGTTCGACCTGTTCTTCGGGTTCCGGGAACACACCGGCGACGGCCCGGACGCCGCACCGGCCGGAATCACCTGCGTCGTCGAGTACCGCACCGACCTCTTCGACCGGGCCACCGCGCTCCGGCTCGCCGAGCGGCTGGAGCGACTGCTCACCGCCGCCGTCGCCGCCCCCGACCGGCCGCTCGGCGAGGCCGGCCTGCTCACCGCCGAGGAGCTGGCCGGCCTCGACGCGGCCGACGACGGCGGCCCGGCCGGACCGCCCGCCGTCCTGCCGGAGCTGTTCGCCGCCCAGGCCGCCCGCACCCCCGACGCGCCCGCCCTGCGGTGGGCCGGCCCCGGCCCCGAGGACGTCGACTACCGCGAGCTCGCCGCCCGCAGCGCCCGGCTGGCCCGGCTGCTGGCCGCCCGGGGCATCGGACCGGAGTCCACCGTCGCCCTGCTGCTGCCCCGCTCCACCGCCCTCGTCACCGCCCAGCTCGCGGTCGTCCGGGCCGGCGCCGCCTACCTGCCGCTCGACCCCGACTACCCCGCCGACCGCCTCGCCCACATGCTGGACGACGCCCGCCCCGCACTGGTCCTCACCACCGCCGCCCTGGCGGACCACCCGGCCCCCGCCGCCGCGGCGCCCGTCCCGCTGCTCGCGCTCGACGACCCCGCCACGACGGCGGCCCTCGCCGCCCACCCCGGCACCGACCTCACCGACGCCGACCGCACCGCCCCGCTGCTCCCCGGCCACCCCGCCTACCTGATCTACACCTCCGGCTCGACCGGCCGCCCCAAGGGCGTCCAGGTCACCCACGCCGGTCTGGCCGCCTTCGCCGCGACCCTGCGCGAACGGTTCGGCGCCGACGGGACCGCCCGGGTGCTTCAGTTCGCCTCGCACAGCTTCGACGCCGCGGTCTGGGACCTCTGCGCCGCGCTGCCCAACGGCGGCTGCCTGGTACTGGCCGAACGCACCGCGCTGCTGCCCGGCCCGGAGTTCGCCGGCCTGGTCCGGGACGAGCGGGTCAGCCACCTCATCCTGCCGCCGTCCGCGCTGGCCGCCCTGCCGCCGGACGCCCTGCCGCCCGGCACCACGCTGGCCGTCGGCGGCGAGGCCTGCCCGCCCGAACTGATCGCCCGCTGGGCGCCCGGTCGGCGGATGATCAACGCCTACGGGCCCACCGAGTCCACCGTCTGCGCCACCATGAGCCCCCCGCTCACCGCGCCGGCCGACGGCGGACCGGCCGGGCCGCCCCCGATCGGCCGTCCGGTGCTCGGCACCGGCACCCGGGTGCTGGACGAGCGGCTGCGGCGGGTGCCGCCCGGCGTGCCCGGCGAGCTGTACCTGGCCGGGGCCGGACTGGCCCGCGGCTACCTCGGCCGGCCCGGGCTGACCGCCGAACGCTTCGTCGCCGACCCCTACGGCCCGCCCGGCACCCGGATGTACCGCACCGGCGACGTGGTGCGCCGGCGCCCCGACGGGCAGCTGGAGTTCGTGGCCAGGGCCGACCAGCAGGTCAAGATCCGCGGGTTCCGGATCGAACCCGGCGAGGTCGAGGCCGTCCTGGACGCCCGCCCGGACGTCGCGCGCAGCGCCGTCGTCGCCCACCGCGGTCCGACCGGCCCGCAGCTGGTCGGCTACCTGGTGCCCGCCGGACCGGACGCCGCGCCCGACCCGGCCGCCGTCCGCCGCGAGCTGGCCGCCGTCCTGCCGGAGCACCTGGTGCCCGCCGCCGTGGTGGTGCTGGAGGCGCTGCCGCTGACGCCCAGCGGCAAGACCGACCGGGCCGCGCTGGCCGCCCGCCCGGTCGCCCGCCCGGCCGGTTCCGGCGCGGTGCCGCGCGAGGGCCTCGAACGCCGGATCGCCGGACTCTGGGCCGAACTGCTCGGACTCGACGGGCCGCCCGCCGCCGACGAGAACTTCTTCGACCTCGGCGGCCACTCGCTGCTGCTGACCCGCCTCGCGACCGGCCTGACCGCACTGACCGGCCGTCCGGTGCCCCTGGTCGAGCTGTTCACCCACACCACGGTCGCCGCGCAGGCCGCCCACCTGGGCCGCCCCGGCGACCCCGCCCGGCCGGACACCCCGGACCGGCTCGCCGCCGCCCGCGAACGCGCCGGGCGCGGCCGTGCCCGGCGTCACCAGAGCGGCCACCGCCCGGCCGCACCGCAGCGAAAGGACACCACGCAGGATGACTGAGACCAGCGCGGCCACCGGCCACGGGCCGGCCGACGGGCCGCAGACCCCCGCCGACGAGGGGGACATCGCGGTCATCGGCATGGCGGGCCGCTTCCCCGACGCCCCCGACCTCGACCGGTTCTGGCGGAACCTGGTGGCCGGCCGCGAGTCGCTGCGCGACGTCGACGAGGCCGAGTACCTCGCGGCCGGCGGCGACCCGGCCGGGCTCGACGACCCGTCCCTGGTCCGCCGGGCCTCGGTGGTCGACGGCATCGACCTGTTCGACGCGGAGTTCTTCCACACCCGGCCCGCCGAGGCCGAGGTGATGGACCCCCAGCACCGGCTCTTCCTGGAGTGCTGCTGGCACGCCCTGGAGCACGCCGGCCACCGGCCCGACCGGGCGGCCGGGCCGACCGGCGTCTACGCGGGCGCCGGGCAGAGCAAGTACCTGATGGCCAACGTCCACCCGCGGCTGGCCGGGCAGAGCCTCGGCCTGGACTGGTTCTCGGCCGGCCTCGGCAACGACGCCGGCGCCTTCGCCACCCGGGTCGCCTACGAACTGGACCTCACCGGGCCCGCCGTCTCCGTCCAGACGGCCTGCTCCACCTCGCTGGTCGCGGTCCACCTGGCCTGCCAGGACCTGCTGAACCACGCCTGCGACACCGCGCTGGCCGGCGGCGCCTCGCTCGACCCGCTCGCCCTGCGCGGCTACCGCCACGTCCCGGACGGCCCGCTCTCCCCGGACGGCCGGGTCCGCGCCTTCGACGCCGCCGCGGCCGGCATGGCACCGGGGGCCGGCGTCGGCGTGGTCGTCCTCAAGCGGCTGGCCGACGCGCTGGCCGACGGCGACCACGTGTGGGCGGTCGTCAAGGGGTCGGCGATCAACAACGACGGCCGCCGCAAGGCCGGCTTCACCGCGCCCAGCCTCCCCGGGCAGGTCGAGGTGGTGCTCGCCGCCCAGGCGGCGGCCGGGGTCGAGGCCGGCTCCATCGGCTTCGTCGAGGCGCACGGGACCGGGACGGTGCTCGGCGACCCGATCGAGGTCGGCGCACTGACCGAGGCGTTCCGGGCCACCACCGACCTGGAGCGCTACTGCGCGCTCGGCTCGCTGAAGACCAACCTCGGCCACCTCGACGCCGCCGCCGGCATCGCCGGCCTGCTCAAGGCCGTGCTGGCGCTGCACCACCGCACCCGGCCCGGCACCCTGCACTTCACCCGCCCCAACCCCGCGCTGGAACTCGACCGCAGCCCGTTCTTCGTCAGCGCCGACACCGCCGACTGGCCGGCCCCGGCGGACGGCGGGCCCCGGCGCGCCGCCGTCAGCTCGCTCGGCATCGGCGGCACCAACGCGCACGTGATCCTGGAGGAGGCGCCGCGGCCCGCCGCCGCGCCGCCCGCCGGAGCCCCCGCCGACACCGGCCCGGTCGTGCTGCCGCTCTCCGCCCGCACGCCCGAGGCGCTGCGCGACCTCTCCGAGCGGCTGGCCGCCCACCTCACCGCCCACCCCGGGCTCGCCCCCGCCTCGGTGGCCCGCACCCTGGGGGAGGGCCGCAAGGCGCTGCGCCACCGCCGCACCGTCGTCGCCCGCACCCTCGCCGAGGCCGCCGGGCGGCTGGCCGGGTCCGACGGGGCGACCGACGCCGAGGGCCCCGTCCGCACCGCCTACCTGCTGCCGGGCGGCGGTGCCCAGCACCCCGCCATGGGCCGCGGCCTGTACGCCGCGGAGCCGGTCTTCCGGGCCGGGATCGACCGCGCCGCGCAGATCCTCGCCCCGGTGCTCGGCCAGGACCTCCGGGCCCTGCTGTACGAGGAGGCCGAGCCCGCCCCGGGCGCCGCCCCCTGGACCTTCGCCGCGCTGGTCGCCACCGAGTACGCGCTGGCCCGGACCCTCACCGCGCGCGGCGCCGCGCCGGACGCCCTGATCGGCCACTCGCTGGGCGAGTACACCGCGGCCTGCCTGGCCGGGGTGATGCGCCCGGAGGACGCCCTGCCGCTGGTCGCCGAACGCGAACGGCTGCTGCTGCTGGCCGGTGGCGCCACCCTCGCCGTCGACCTCTCCGAGCGGGCCGTCCGCGAACTGCTCGCCGGGCCGGACGCCGAGGGCCTCGGCCTCGCCACCGTCAACGCCCCCGAGGTCTGCGCCGTCTCCGGCCCGGTGGAGGCGATCGCCGCCCTGGAGCACCGGCTGGACGCGGCCGGCGTCGGCAACCGGCGGGTCCCGCTGGCCACCGCCCCGCACAGCGCCCTGCTCGACCCCGTCCTCGACGCCTACGCGGCCGCCCTGGCGAAGGTGCCGCTGGCACCGCCCACCGTGCCCTTCGTGTCCGGGCTGACCGGCACCTGGATCACCGACGAGGAGGCCACCGGCCACGACTACTGGCTCCGGCAGTTCCGCGGCACCGTCCGGTTCGCCGACGGCCTCGCCGCCCTGCACGCCACCCTCGCCGCCCAGGGCCGCACCGTCCTGGTGGAGGCCGGTCCCGGCCGGACGCTCTCCCGGTTCGCCCGGCTCGGGCTCGGCGACACCGTCCGCACCGTCCCCGCGATGCGCCACGCCCGCGCCGAACTCGACGACCAGGAGGTGCTGCTCGGCGCCCTCGGCGACCTCTGGGCACACGGCGCCCCGGTCGGCTGGGACGACCGGGAACCCACCACGGCGCCCAAGGTCCCGCTGCCCGGCTACCCCTTCCAGCGCCGCCGCTACTGGATCGACGCCCCGCCCGCCGGCCGGCCGGCCGCCACCCGCACCGTCCACGTGGTGGCGGACGGCCTGAGCGACGACCGCTACCCGGCCACCAGGGCGCTGGCCGCCCGCACCCGCGGCCACCTGGTGATCACCGGCGCGGCCGGCCCCGCCGACCCGGCGGACCGCGAGGCCCCGGCCGAGACCGCCGCCCGGCTCACCGCGGCCGACCACCGGCTGCGCGCGGACGTCCCGCCGGTCCCGGCGGACGAGGCCGGCCGCACCGCCGCCCTGGACCGGCTCTGCACCCTGCACACCCTGGCCCACCTGCGCCGCCACGGCCTGGCCGGCGCCCCCGGCGAGTCCCGCACCCGGGCCGAGGTGGTCGACCGGCTCGGCGCCGTCCCCGGCTACCGCAAGCTGGTGCACGCCCTGCTCGACGGCCTGGCCGTGGACGGCGTCCTGGTGCACGACCCGGCCGCGGACACCGTCCGCTTCACCGACCGGCTGACCGGGCTCGCCGGACCGGCCGGCGACGACACCGTCCTGACCGGCCGGATCACCGCGGCGGAGGCCGAACTGACCGCCCGCCACCCCGGGGCCGCCGACGAACTGGAACTGCTGCGCGGCTGCGTCGCCCAGTACGACGAGGTGTTCTCCGGGGCCCGCTCCGGCACCGAGGTGCTCCGGCCCGACGGCAGCAACGACCGGTCCGGCTCCGGCGCCGAACGCGCCCTCACCCGCGGCGACGTCGCGGTCTACCGCTCCCTGATCGCCGAGGAGGTGGCCCGGGCCGCCCGGGCCGGCACCGGCCGGCCGCTGCGGGTCCTGGAGATCGGCGGCGGCCAGGGCTACCTGACCTGGCCGGTCGCCGAGGCGCTGCGCGACGCCGGACCGGTCGAGTACCACTTCACCGACCTCGGCCGCTCCCTGGTGGTGGCGGCCCAGAAGGAGGCCGCCGACCGCGGCCTGGACTTCCTCACCTTCGGCGTGCTCGACATCGACCGGGGCGGCGAGGACGACGAACTCGGGCACTACGACGTGGTGCTCGCCTTCAACGTCCTGCACGCCACCCCGGACCTGCGCCGCACCGTCGACCACGTGCGGGCGCTGCTGCGCCCCGGCGGGCGGCTCCACCTGCTGGAGGCCGCCGACACCCCGCGCGCGGCCACCATGACCGTCGGCCTCTTCGAGGGCTGGTGGTACTTCGACGACGACCTGCGCACCCACGCGCCGCTGCTGCCGCCCGCGCGGTGGGCCGCCCTGCTCGCCGAACAGGGCTTCGAGGACGTCCTCGCGCTGCCGGCCCCGGACCGGGCCGAGCCCGCCGACCACGGGCTGGTCACCGCCGTCCGCCCGGCCGCGGACCCGGTGGCCGACCGGCTCGCGGAGCTGCGCGCCCTCGGCGCCACCGTCGAACTGCTGCCGGCGGACGGCTCCGCCGACGGTGCCGCGGCCGGACCGGCGCAGGACGGCGCACCGCACCCCGCCCCGGCCGGCCCCCGCCGGGCCTTCAACCGGCGGCCCGACCTCGCCACCCCGTACGTCGAGCCGGGGACCGACCTGGAACGCCTGGTCGCCCGCCACTGGACCGAGGTGCTCGGCCTGGACCGGGTCGGCGTCGACGACAACTTCTTCGACCTCGGCGGCGAGTCCCTGCTGGTCCTCCAGATGGCGGGCCGGCTACGGGACGAACTCGCGGTCGACCTCACCGTCAAGAAGCTGTTCGAGGACCTCACCGTCGCCACCGTCGTCCGGGAGATCGAGGCCCTGCAGCGCGCCGCCGCCCCCGCGTCCGGGCGGATCGCCCCGAGCCGGCGCCGCACCGGCCGCGGCTGACCGCCGCGCCCGACCGCCCGCCGCCCCGGCCGCGTCCGGCCGCCGGACCCGCCCACACACCGAGGAGTCACCAGCATGGCCAGTCCGGCGACGGCCGGCCCCGACGGCCCGACCGGCCCGTCCGGTCCCTCCGAGACGGAGCAGCCCCTCACCTTCCCGGCGTCCTACGCCCAGGAACGGATGTGGTTCTTCTACCGGCTCGACGCGCGGAACGCCTTCTACAACGTCCCGCTGCTGCTGCGCTTCACCGGCGGCGCCCCCGACCCCGGCGTCCTGGCCCGGGCGCTGGGCGACCTGACCGACCGCCACGAGACTCTGCGCACCACCTTCGCCGAGACCGGCGAGGGCCTGGTCCAGGTGGTCGGCGCGGCGGCCGGCCCGGCGCTGCCCGTGGTGGACCTGACGGAGCACGGGGTCGGCGGCCCCGACATCACCGCCCACCCCGTGCTGCGGACCGGCCTGCTCACCGAGATCGGCCGCCCGTTCGACCTCGAACGCGGACCGCTGCTGCGCGCCGTGCTGTTCCGGCTCGGCCCGGACGACCACCTGCTGCTGCTCTGCGTCCACCACATCGTCATCGACGGCGCCTCGGCGGGCGTCCTGATCCGCGAACTCGCCGAGGCCTACCGGGCCAGGGCGCTCGGCGCCGCGCCCGGATGGGAGCCGCTGGAGATCCAGTACGGCGACTTCGCCGAGTGGCAGCGCGAGCACCTCGCCGGGGAGCGCCTGGCGGAGGGGCTGGACTACTGGCGCGGCCGGCTGGCCGGCGACCTCCCGGTGCTGCGGCTGCCCACCGACCGGCCGCGGCCCGCGCAGCGGTCCTTCGCCGGGGACCGGGTCGACTTCACGCTCTCCCCGGACCTCGCCGAGGCCGTCAAGGCCCTGTGCCGCGCCCAGGGCGCGACCCTCTACATGGTGCTGCTGGCCGCCTTCGCCGCCCTGCTCCACCGCACCACCGGGCAGGACGACCTGCTGGTCGGCTCCCCGGTCGCGAACCGGGAGAACGCCCAGCTCGACCCGCTGGTCGGCATGTTCGTCAACACCCTGCCGCTGCGGGTGGACGCCTCCGGCGACCCGGCCTTCGGCGCGCTGGTCCAGCGGGTGCGCGAGGTGAGCCTCGGCGCCTTCGCCCACCAGAACATCCCGCTGGAGAAGATCGTCGAGGCGGTCGCCCCGCAGCGCGACCCCGGCGGCAACCCGCTGTTCCAGGTCGTGTTCGCGCTGCAGAACTTCGACCGCCCGGAGATCGGACTGCCGGGGCTCACCGTCAGCCCGGTCGCGCTGGCCGACTGGAGCTGCCGCTTCGACCAGGAACTCCACCTGTGGGAGCAGGACGGCGTGCTGCGCGGCACCCTGGTGCACGCCACCGACCTGTTCGACGGCCGCACCGCCCGCCGCACCGTGGAGCGCCTGCGGCTGCTGCTGGCGGCCGTCACCGCCGACCCCGCGCTACCGCTGTCCCGGCTGCCGCTGGCCGACGGGACCGACGTGGCCGCCGCCGACCCGGTGGACCCGGCGGCGGCACACCCGGCGACCGTGGCCGCCCGGTTCGCCGCCCGGCCGGCCACCGCCCCCGCGGCCCCGGCCGTACGGGCCGGCGGCGCCGTGCTCGACTACGCCGGACTCGCCGACCGGGCCGCCGGGGCGGCCCGCCGGCTGCACGCCCGCGGCGTCGGCCCGGGCGACCGGGTCGCGCTGGCCTGCGCGGCCGGTCCGGACGCCGCCGCCGCCCTGCTGGCGGTGCTGCAGCTCGGCGCGGCCGTCGTCCCGCTCGACCCGGCGGACCCGCCCGCGCGGACGGCCGCGCTGCTCGACGCCACCGCCCCGGCCGTGCTGCTCGCCGACGCGCCCGGCGCCGACGGCGACACCCCGGCGCCCGTCCTCGCGGCGCTCACCGGCCCGGCGCCCCTGCTGCTGAGCACCGGCGCCCACGCCACCGGAGCCGCCGCCGGCCCCGTCCCCGACCCGCCGCCCGGCCGGACCGGGCCGGTGCGCGGCGCCGACCCGGCCGTCCTGCTCGCCTCCCCGGACGGCCCGGTCACCGTGACCCACGCCGAACTGGTCGGCCAGCTCGACCGGTTCGCCGCCGCGGCCGGCCTCGGCCCGGACGACACCGTGCGCTGGTGGGCACCGCCCGGCACCGCCCGCTGGATCTGGGAGGCGCTGCTGCCCCTGGTGCACGGCGCCGCCCTGCGCGTCGCCCCGGTGGACGCCGACCCGGCCGACGCGGACCCGGGGGAGGACGGGGACACCGCCGAGGTCGTCCTCGCCACCGAATCCCAGCTCGCCCGGCTCGCCGCCGGACGGCGCGCGGCAGGCCCGCGCGCCGTCCTGCACGCAGGCCCGGCCCTGCCCGCCGCCCTGCTCGCCCGCCACCGGGCCGCCCTCGGCCCCGGGGTGCTCCGCCCCACCCACACCGCACCCGCCACCGGCCCGCTCGCGGTGGCCCCCGCCGACGGTTCCGGCGGGCTGCGCCCCGTCCGGCCGCTGCGGATCCTCGACGGCCACGGCGCCCCCGCACCGCTCGGTGTGCACGGCGCCGTCGGGCTCGTCCGGCCCGACGGCACCACCGCGGACACCGGGGAGCGCGGTCGGCTCACCGAGGACGGCGAACTGGACCCGGCGGGCCCGCCGCCCGGCCTGGCCCGGCTCGGCGACCACACCGTGCGGCTCGCCCCGGTCGCGGCCCGGATCACCGCGACCGAGCCGGTCCGGGACTGCGCCCTGACGGTCCGGTACACCACCGACGGCACGCCCGAACTGGTCGCCCACGTGGTGCCGACCCGGGAGCTGGACCCCGAACGGGTGCTGTGCGCCGCCCGCGAGGCACTGCCGGCCGCCGTGCCGCTCACCGTCTCGCTGCTCCCCGAACTGCCCCGCACCCCCGGCGGCGCGCCCGACGAGGCCGCGCTGGCCCGGATCCCGGTGCCGGACGCCGCCCTGCTGGACCGCTGGGAGGCCCACTGGCGCGAGCGGCTCGGCCCGGACCGCGCCCTCGCCGTCGTCGCCGCCCCGTTCCGGCCCGCCGGGAGCGCCGACGACACCGTCCGTCCGCCCGTCCCCGCCCCGCCCGTCCCCGCCCCGGCCGGCCCGGCCGAGCAGGGCCCCGCCGCGGAGGCCACCGGGCGGCCCGACGGTCCGCCCTCCGTCAGCACCGGCGCGCCGCTGGAGCGGCACCCCGAGCAGACCCTCGGCGCCCTCCTGCGCCGGGTCGCGGAGCAGGACGGCGCCGCCCGCGGCCTGGAGTACGTGCTGCCCGACGGCGGCACCGACCGCCAGGGCTACCCCGAACTGCTGGACGAGGCCTCCCGGGTCCTGGGCGGCCTGCGCGCCGCCGGCCTGCGGCCCGGCGACCAGGTGCTGCTCCGGCTCGCCGGCGCCCGGCAGTTCCTCACCGGCTTCTGGGCCTGCGTCCTGGGCGGCTTCGTCGCCGTGCCGCTCGCCGCCCCGGCGCCGGGCCGGCCCGACGCCGCCGCCGAGGCCCGGCTGGAGCACGCCCGGCGCGCCTTCGGCGACCCGCTGGTGCTCACCGACGCGGCCGGGGCGGACGAACTGCCGCCCGAGTGCCGCCGCGCCGTGGTCGAGGAACTGGTCACCGGGCCCGCCGACCACGACCCGCACCCCGCCGGCCCGGACGACCCGGTGCTGCTGATGCTCACCTCGGGCAGCACCGGCACCCCCAAGGCCGTCCGGCTGCGGCACCGCAACGTGCTCACCCACACCGCCGCCGCCGGGCAGCGGCACGGCCTGGGACCGGACGACACGGCCGTCAACTGGATGCCGCTGGACCACGTCGGCGGCGTGGTGATGTTCCACCTGGCCTTCGTCGCGGCCGGCGCCGCCCAGGTGCACGCGCCCACCTCCTGGGTGCTGGCGGACCCGCTGCGCTGGATCGACCTGCTGGACTCCCGCCGGGCCACCGCCACCTGGGCGCCCAACTTCGCCTTCGGCCTCGTCAACGACGAGGCCGAGCGGGCGGCCGGGCGCTCCTGGGACCTCGGCGCGCTGCGGCTGGTGCTCAACGGCGGCGAGGCCGTGGTCGACCGGGTGGCCCGGCGCTTCGTCCGGCTGCTCGCCCCGCACGGCCTGCCCGCCGGGGCGATGCACCCGATCTGGGGCATGTCCGAGACCTCCTCCGGCGAGGTCGCGGGCGCGCTCCCCGGGACCGCGGGCGCCGTCGACGCGCCGACCTCGGTCGGCCGGCCCTTCCCCGGCTTCTCGGTGCGGATCACCGACGACGCCGACGCGCCCGTGCCCGAGGGGACGGTCGGTCACCTCCAGGTCAGCGGCGGGGCCGTGACCGACGGCTACCACGGCGACCCCGAGCGCACCCGCGAGGCCTTCACCGCCGACGGCTGGTTCCGCACCGGCGACCTGGGCCTGCTGCGGGACGGCGCGCTCACCCTCACCGGCCGGGCCAAGGACGTCGTCATCATCGGCGGCGTCAACCACGCCAGCCACGAACTGGAGGCCCTGGCCGAGGAACTGGCCGAGGTGCAGACCTCGTTCACGGCCGCCTGCGCGGTCCGCTCCGCGGACGGCGAGGGCGACGAACTGGCGCTCTTCTACGTCCTCGCCCCCGGCGCGGACCCGGGGACGACGGCCCGGCGGATCCGCTCCGCCGTGGTCCGGGGGGCCGGCGTCAGCCCCTCCCACCTGATCGCGCTGGAGCGCGAGGACATCCCGAAGACCGAACTCGGGAAGATCCGGCGCAGCCTGCTGCGGGCCCGCTTCGAGGCCGGCGAGTTCGGCGGCGCGGCGCTCGGGGACACCCTGCCCAACTGGTTCTTCGCCCCGGTCTGGCAGCCCGCCGCCCTCGTCCACCCGGGCGGGGCCGGCGGCGGGCACACCCTGCTCGTCGCGGACGGGGCCGCCCCGGCCGAGCGGCTCGCCGACGCCCTGCGCGCGGCCGGCCACCCCACCACGACGGTGCTGCGCCGCCCGCCCGCCGACGCCGACGGCGATGCCGGCCCTGCCGACGCCTCCGGGGGCCCCGACGCCTTCGACGCCGCCGACCGCGCCCACTGGGACCGTCTGCTGGACACCCTGCCCCCGCTCGGCCGGATCGTCCACCTCACCGCAGGTCCGCCCGCCGACGGCCCGGGCGCCGACGGTGTCGCCGAACTGACCCGGCTGGCCGGTGCCCTCGCGGCCCGCCCCGACCGCTACGGCCCCGACCGGCCGCTCGCCCTCGACGTGGTCGCCACCGGCAGCCGGGCCGTGCTGTCCACCGACAGCCCGCAGCCCCGGCGCGCCCCGGCGGTGGCCCTGGTCCGCAGCCTGGCCCAGGAACTGCCCTGGCTGCGCGCCCGGCACATCGACCCCGGCCCGTCCGGCCCCGACGGCCCCGCGCTCGGCCCGCTGGTCGCCGAACTCACCACCCCCGGTACCGAACCGGACGTCGCCCTGCGCCCCGGCCGGGGCCCCGCCCCGGTGCGCTGGGTGCGCCGGCTGCGCCGCCTGCCCGGAGGCGAACCGCCCGCCCGGTCCGCCCCGGTGTTCCGGCCCGGCGGCCTGTACGTGATCAGCGGCGGCCTCGGCGGGGTCGGCGTCGAGGTGGCCCGCCACCTGCTCGACACCCACCGGGTCCGGCTGCTGCTCCTCGGCCGCACCCCGCTGCCCCCCGCCGGGGAGTGGGACCGGCGGGCGGCCGAGGGCGGCGAACAGGCCCGCCGGATCGCCGCCCACCGCGAGCTGAGCGCCGCCGGCGAGATCGCCCACGCCGTCGCCGACGTGACCGACGCCGAGGCCGTCCGCGCCGCCGTGCGCGCCGCCGAGCGGGCCTGGGACACCACCCTGGCCGGGGTGCTGCACCTCGCGGGCGGCTTCGCCGAACGCCCCGTCACCGAGGAGACCCCGGAGCTGCAGGCCGCCGTCCTGGACCCGAAGATCCACGGCGGCTGGGTGCTGCACCGGCTGGTCGAGGAGACGCCCGGCGCGCTCTTCCTCTCCTTCTCCTCCGTCAACGGCCACTTCGGCGGCTCCGGCGTCGGCAGCTACGCCGCCGCCAACGCCTACCTGGACGCCCTGGCCGAACGGCAGCGCCGCGACGGCATCGACGGCCGCAGCATCGCCTGGAGCATGTGGGACGAGCGCGGGATGAGCCGCGGCTACGCCCTGCGCGAGCTCACCGAGGCCCGCGGCTACCGGATCCTCGGCCCGCGCGAGGCACTGCGCTCGCTCGACACCGCGCTCTGCCACGACGGCGCGCAGGTGGTCGTCGGCCTCGACCCCCGGGCACCCTGGATCCGCGCCCACACCCTGGGCGCCGTCCACCCGCTGCACGCCCCGGCCCTGCACCTGGAGACGGCCGCTCAGGACCCGGCCGACCCGGTCCCCGCCACCCCGGCTCCCGCCGTCCCCGGGGCGCCGGCCGACGGGACGCCCGCCCCGGCCGACCGCTACGGCACCCCCACCGGGTGCCCGGTCCACCCGCACACCGCCCTGCCCCGCACCGCCGACGGCCTGGTCGACCGCGACCGGCTGGCCCGCAGCGGCCCCGCACCGGACACCGGCGGCCGCCCCGACCGCCCGGCCACCGCCACCGAGCGGACCGTCGCCGGCATCTGGCGCGAACTGCTCCAGCGCGACCGGGTCGGCCCGCGCGACCACTTCTTCGAACTCGGCGGCCACTCCATCCTCGCCACCCGGATGCTCGCCCGGCTGCGCACCGACCTGGGCGTCGAACTCACCGTCGCCGACCTCTTCCGCGACCCGACCGTCGAGGGCCTGGCCGCCCTCGCCGACCGGGCCGGCCGGGACGGCACCGGATCCGCCGCCGGACAGCTCGACGTCCTGCTGCCGCTGCGCCCCGAGGGCACCGGCACCCCGCTGTTCTGCATCCACCCGGGCGCCGGCGTCGGCTGGCCGTACGCGGCGCTGCTCGGCGGCCTCGACCCGCAGCGCCCGCTCTGGGCCCTCCAGGCCAGGGGACTCCGACCGGGGTCGGAGCCCGCCGGATCGGTGGCCGGGATGGCCGAGGACTACCTCCGGCAGATCCGCACCGTCCACCCGCACGGACCGTTCCACCTGCTCGGCTGGTCCTTCGGCGGACTGGTCGCGTTCGAGCTGGCCGCCCGGCTGCGGGCCGCCGGGGAACCGACCGGACTGCTCGCCCTGCTGGACGTGCTGCCGCTCGGCACCCTGCCGGAACGCCGCCCGCTGCCCGAACCCGCCGAACTGGAACGCGTCCTGCTCGGCATCCTGCTCGCCTCGGCGGGCGCCCGGCTCCCGGAGGGCGCCGAACCCGGCCGGGAGGCGGTGCTGACGGCGCTGCAGGGCGAGGGGAGCAGCCTGCGCGGCCTCGCCGACCGGGACGTCACCGCCCTGCTCGCCGTGATGACCAACGACACCGAACTGGGCTACGGCTACGTGCCCCGCCACTACGACGGCGACCTGCTCTACTTCGCGGCCGGCGAGGACGCCGACCCGGCCCGTTCGCCCGCCGCGCTCTGGCAGCCCTGGACCGGCGGCCGGCTGCGGGTGCACACCGTCGGCGCCGCCCACGGCGACCTGCTGCGCCCGGACCGGGCCGCCGAGATCGCCCACGTCGTGGAGACCGAACTGAAGGCCGTGGAGGCCGCGCCCGGCGCCGCCCCGCCCGGCTCCGGCACCGCCGGGACCACCGGTACCGAACCCGAGGGAGACCCCCGATGACCAACCCGTTCGAGGACCCCGGGGCCGACTACCTCGTCCTGGTCGACCAGGACGGCCGGCACTCGCTCTGGCCGGCCGTGATCGCCGTCCCGGCCGGCTGGCGGACCACCCACGGCCCGGCCGGCCGCGAGGACTGCCTCGCCCACGTCACCGCGCACTGGTACGACCTGGGGCCGGCCGCGCCGGCCGGCACCCGGTGACCCCCGGCGCCGCGGCGGCGGCACCCACGGCCCAGGTGGTGCGCCCGCGTCCGCTGGCCGCCCCGGCCCTCCGGCTGTTCGTGCTGCACCACGCGGGCGGCTCGCACCTCGGCTACCGCCCGTGGACGCGGCTGCTGCCGCAGGACTGGGAGGTGCACCTGGTCGAGGCGCCGGGCCGGATCGGCAGTGCCGGGCCGCCCTGCACCACCACCGGGGAGCTCACCGGAGCGCTGCTGCGCGGCCTGGGCGCCCGGCTGGACCGGCCGTACGCGCTGTTCGGGCACAGCATGGGCGCCATCGCCGCGTACGAGCTGACGCTGGCGCTGCGCCGCGAGGGCCTGCGGCCGCCCGACTGGCTCGGCCTGTCCGCGATCGCCCCGCCCGAGCACCAGCCCCGCCCGGTGCACCGCTTCGACCTGGACGACGAGCCGCTGCGGGCGGCCGTCGAGCGGATGGGCGGCACCGGGCGGGACCTCCTGGAGGACCCGGAGTTCTGGCCGCTGCTGGAGCCGGTCCTGCGGGCCGACCTCGAACTCGCCGAGACCTGGCGCCCGGACCGGGCCGAGCCGCCGCTGTCCGTCCCGCTGGCGGTCTACGGCGGGGACCGGGACGAGATCACGCCGCCGGACCTGCTGGCCGGCTGGTCGGCGCGCAGCACCCGGTTCCTCGGCGCCCGGGTGCTGCCGGGCCCGCACTTCTACTTCCAGCCCGACCCGGCCCCGCTGCTGGCCCAGATGATGGTCGACCCGATCGGTCTGATCCTGCGCTGGTACGACGAGCTCCAGGTGGCCCAGGTGTCGCTGGCCCGGCTGGTCGGCGTCCGGGACATCGAGCC
>NZ_JBHJRC010000060.1:0-33010 GCF_042261735.1 Kitasatospora sp. NPDC056327
CCACGGCCGCGTCCACGGGAGTCGTGGAGGCGGCCGTGGGGCTGCGTGGCGGGGGTGCCGCTCCCCGCGGTCGGCGGGGGAGGGGTCAGCGGGTGCGGCGGGCCCGGATCAGCAGGAGCGCGCCCAGGGCGACGGCGCCGAGCGCGGCGAGCCCGACGAGGGGCAGCAGCCGGGCGGTGTCACTGCCGGTCCGGGGCAGGTGACCGCCCCCGTGACCGCCGCCGTGGCCCGGCGGGGGAACGTGGGTCGGATGCCTGGTGGGCTTCGGCGACGGCGCGGGGCCGGTGCTCGTGCTCGGGCTCGGGCTGGGCGGGGTCGTCGGACCGGGGGAGGCGGTGGGGCTCGGCGAGGACGTCGGGCTCGGGCTGGGACCGGGCACCGTGACCGGGACCTCGGTGCGGCACCGGGCGTCGGTGGAGCCCGACGCGCAGTTGTTCGCGTAGGTGCCCGAGGTGACGCCGTTGCGCAGCACCGCGCCGGCGGTCGGCGCGGAGCGGACGGTGACGGAGTACTGGATGGTGGCGGTGGCGCCGACGGCCAGGTCCCCGGTCCAGCCGAGGGTGTTGCCGGTGACCTGGGCGCTGCCGAGGTCGGCGGTGACGTCGTTGTTGTACGCCGCGGAGTCCAGGACGGCGGACAGGTCGTCGGTCAGGGTCACGCCGGGAGCCGCGGTCCGGCCGGTGTTGCTCACCTGGATCCGGTAGCGGACGGTGTCGCCCGGCTTCGCGCTGGTGGGGGTGGCCGTCTTGACGACGGTGTACGCGGGCACCGCGGCGACGGTGTTGCGCACGGTGTTGCTGGTCCGCTCCTGGGGCCGCTGCGTCTGGCCGCCCCGGAAGTCGAGCGTCGCGGTGTCGTCGAGCCGGGTGCCGACGGCGGCCCCCGCGTCGACGGCGACCTTGAAGGAGACGGTGGTCACGGCGCCGGGGGCGAGGTCGGCGACGGCGCAGGTGACGGTCTGCCCGGAGGCCTGGCAGGCCGGGTTGGACCCGGCGACGAAGGCGGTGCCGTCCGGGATCCGGTCCGTCAGGGTGACGCCGGTGGCGGTGTCGAGATCGGCGGTGGTGCCGTCGGGGTGGCGGTTCGCGATGGTGAACGTGTAGGTGATGTCGGTGCCGGGGGCGACCAGGCCGGGCGGGGTGTCGGTGGTGGTGCCCGGGGGGTCGTTGGCCTTGGTGATGCGGAGGTCGGGTTCGAGGGCGTCGACGGCGAGCCAGACGGCCTGGGGGTGGAGGGCGTCGCCGGCGCCGTTGATGCGCAGGACGGCCTGGGTGCTGTCGGCGGGGATCTTGCCGGTGACGTCGATGGTGCGGGCGTCGTAGCCGTAGTTGTTGACGGGGGCCGGGTCGCGGGTGGTGGTGTTGGTGGCGGTGCCGTCGGTGTTGACGTGGTCGATGCGGCCGGTGAAGGCGTTGTCGGTGGTGGTGCCGCCGGCGGGGGCGGGCATGTCGAGGAGGGTGAGGGCGTCGGGGGCGGCGCCGACGAGGAGCTGGTCGCCGGCGATGGGGGCGTCGCCGTCGCCGACGGTGACGCCCATGGTGGCGGGCGGGGCGGTGGCGGGCGTGCGGATGCCGGCGAGGGTGAGGGTGGCGAGGTTGTCGGGGCTGCGCAGGAGCTGGAAGCCGTCCCAGGTCTGGAGGTAGCGCAGGGGCTGGGTGGTGTCCTCGTAGGCGACGACGAGTGACCAGCCGCCCCAGCAGCCGACGTTGTTGCCGCCGAAGTTCTGGGCGGAGGAGCGTCCGGCGCAGGCCTGGATGTCCGCGACGGTGTAGCTGCCGGGGCCGGCGGCGGCGACGCGGGCGGTGACGTCGGTGACGCCGGCGCCGGCGAGGAGGGGTTCGGGCGGGTTGCCGCCGACCTGCTGGTCGAACCAGTCGTAGGTGTCGGCGGTGACCCGTTCGTAGGCCGCGGCGCCCGGGGGCTTCCAGGCGACGGTGTTGCCGGTGTTGATGTCGCCGGAGGTGCCGCCGGCGGTGCTGGTGTTGGTGGGGTTGAACTGCCAGTAGAGGCGGGCGGACAGGACGCGGGCGCCGGCGGGGATCTCCAGTTGCGCGGAGGAGGCGTTGTTGCCGGGGGCGGCGGGGTCGGTCTTGACGTACTTGGTGCGGCCGTTGTTGGTGCCCTCGGTGTCGTTGCAGACGGAGCCGTCGCTGTCGTCGCAGGTGAGGACGGAGTTGGAGGCCATGGTGAGGTTGCCGTGGGCCAGCAGGTCGGTCACCGGGTCCGGTCCGATCGGCCGTTGGGTCCCGGCCCCCCGGGGCCTCGCGGCCCGCCCGGGGAGCGTCCCGGGGGCGGCCGCGGATTCGGCGGACCGGTCGGCGGCGGCCGCGCTCGCCGCCGGGGCGCGCCCGATGTTCGGCACCCCCGCGGACGGCGGGGCCAGGGCGGCGGTGCCGGCCCCGAGCGCCGCCGCGAGCAGGGCGGACAGGACGAATGGGCGGTGCGGTCGTCGGACGGGCGACACGGGGACCTCGCTGACAGGAGGCGGTACGGACAGCAGAACCTCGTACCTGTGCCGATTGCCGCCCAAGCCCCGCCGGTCGCTCCTTCACCTGGCCGGTGCAACACCGCTAGCCGGATCGCCCACGGTGTGCGCCCCCGCCGCTGCCGCCCGGTGCGGGCCGGCCGCCGCGCCGCCCACCGCACCCGGCGGGTCCCACCGCCCCGGTGCCCGGGTTCGGCCGTACGCCGGTGGCCGGTGAGCGCCGGGGCATAGGATGCGGATCAAGTTCCTTGAGTGGTGGCCGGGTTGGCGGACGAAGGCCGGTACCGGGCTCCCGGCCGGGGGCGGGGTGCCGGCGGGCGGGGGCGCACGTGGTGGGGGCTCGTATCGGGGCGGTCGGCCGTCGGGGCGCGGTGCTGCCCGCGGGGGCGTGGGGATGGCTCGGCTGGACGGCGGGGCTCGCGGCGCTGGTGGTGGCCGCGCTCGGGGTGCTGTACGGCGGGGAGAGCGGGCCCGGGGAGGTGGACGAGCGGATCGGCCCGGTGGTGGACGGGGTCGGGTCGCCGTGGCGGGAGGCCGCGCTGGCCGTCGACGCCCTGGGGGAGCCGGTGGGAGCCGCGCTGCTGGTCGGCGCCCTGGTGGCCGGGCTGCTGGTGCTCCGCCACCCGCGCGCGGCGGCGTTCCTCGTCGTCGGCGTCGGCGCGGCGGTGGGCACGGCGACGCTGCTCAAGCACGTGGTGGGGCGCACCATCCACGGCGGCGACAACCTCTCCTACCCGAGCGGGCACACCGCCTTCCTCACCGCGCTCGCGCTCGTGCTGGCGGTGGTCACGGCCGGTCCCGGCCGGGGCAGGTCGGCCGGGACGCTGCTCGTGCCCGCCGCGGCGGTGGCCGCGGGCGGCGTGATGGGCTGGGCACAGGTCGCGCTGGGCGCGCACTACCCGACCGACGCCCTCGGCGGCTGGTGCACCGCGCTGGCGGTGACACCGGCCGCCGGGTGGCTGGTCGACCGGGCGGCCGGCCGGCGCAGGAGGTCCTGAACCCGTCTCACACCAGACGGCGGAAGACGGGCTTGACCGGCCGTCCGGCCGGCCAGGACGCGGGGTCGGGGTCGTCCAGGGCCTTCCGGTAGACGGCACAGGCCCGGGCGACCACGTCGACGGTGTGGTCGATGTCGGCGTCGTCCAGCGCGCTGCTCACCACGAACGACGGGGCCAGCACCCCGCCGGCGAGGAGCTCGCGCAGGAAGAGGGTGCGGAACGGCTGGGAGGGCTGCCCGTCCCCGTCGAGGGTGGCGAACACCAGGTTGCTGGCCCGGCCCCGGACGAGGACGTGGTCGCCGACGCCGGCGGTCGCGGCGGCCTCCCGGACGCCGGCCGCCAGCCGCTCGCCGAGGGCGTGCAGCCGGGCGGTGACGCCCTCCTCGGCGTAGGTGGTCTGCACCGCCATCGCGGCGGCCAGCGAGTGGGTCTCCGCGCCGTGCGTGGTGGACAGCAGGAACACCCGCTCGCCGGAGTGGCGCAGCCCGCCGTACTCCATCAGGTCCCGGCGCCCGGCGAGCGCGGAGACGGCGAAGCCGTTGCCGAGCGCCTTGCCGAAGGTGGAGAGGTCGGGGACGACGCCGTACAGGCCCTGGGCGCCGGCCTCGGACCAGCGCAGGCCGGTGATCATCTCGTCGAAGACCAGCAGGCAGCCGTGCCGGTCGGCCAGTTCGCGCAGGCCGGTGAGGTAGCCGGGCGGCGGCTCGGCGTGGCCGGCGGGTTCGAGGACCAGACAGGCGATCTCGTCCCGGTGGCGGGTGAGCAGGTCCTCGGTGGCGGCGAGGTCGCCGTAGGGGAAGGTGACGGTGAGTCCGGCGATCTCGGCGGGGATGCCGGCGGACATCGGGGTGGTGCCGATGAACCAGTCGTCGACGGAGAAGAACGGCTGGTCGTGGCAGACGGCCACCCGCGTGCGGCCGGTCACCGCCCGGGCGAGCCGCACCGCGGCGGTGGTGACGTCGGAGCCGTTCTTCGCGAACTTCACCATCTCGGCGGTCGGGACGGTGGCCAGGAAGCGTTCCGCGGCCTCGATCTCCACGACGGACGGCCGGACGAAGTTGCTGCCGCGGTCGAGTTCGCGCCGCACCGCCTCGACCACGCGCGGGTGGGCGTGGCCGAGGCTGACCGAGCGCAGGCCGGAGCCGTACTCGACGTAGCGGTTGCCGTCGACGTCCCACACGTGGGCGCCGCGGCCGTGGCTGATCACGGGGGCGAGGTCCTCGGGGTACTGGTCCTCGCCCTTGGCGTAGGTGTGGGCGCCCCCGGGGATCAGGGCGTGCAGCCGCGCGTTCGCCTCCCGCGACCGGGGCAGCGCGAAGCCGTCGCCGGCCCCCGGGACCGGGAGGCCCCCGGCCTCCCGGCCGTCCCGGGCGCTCACGCCGGACCGCCCTCGGGCCGCAGCGCCTCGGCGAGGCTCGGCGCCTCCCGGTCGCGCTTGGACATCGCGACGGCCGGCAGCGGCCAGGGGATGGCGAGCTGCGGGTCGTCGAAGGCGATCGTCACGTCCTCGGCGGGATCGTGCGGGCGGTCGATCCGGTAGGAGACGTCCGCCGTCCCGGAGAGGGCCTGGAAGCCGTGCGCGCACCCGGCCGGGATGTAGACGCTGGCCTGCGTCTCGCCGGACAGCCGGAAGAAGGCCCGGCCGCCGTGGGTCGGCGAGTCCGGCCGCAGGTCCACGAGGACGTCGAAGACCTCCCCGTAGGAGCAGCGCACCAGCTTGGCCTCGCCGGCGCCGGAGCGCAGGTGCAGGCCGCGCAGCACGCCCCGGACCGAGCGGGACACGCTGTGCTGGACGAAGGCGGTCGGGTCGATGCCCACGGACCGGAGCACGTCCGCGTCGAACGTCCGGCAGAAGAAGCCCCGCTCGTCGGCGAACGGTGTCGGTTCGAACAGGTACGCGCCGGCGATCTCGGGTACTTCGGTCACCTTCATGGAGCCTCCCGTAAGGCGTGGTCGTGATCGGTGGACGAGTGGTGCTGGTGGGACCCGTGGTGGTCGTGGGAAGGAGCGCGGCCGCGGGACCGTGCGCGGCCGCGGCCGCCGGCCCGGAACAGGACCTCGGTCAGGGCCTCGAACTGCCGCTCCAGCTCCCGGCCGGCGGCCAGGTTCCGTTCGGCGAGGGTCAGCCGCAGCTGCGCCGACTGCTTCTCCAGGTCCCGGAACTGCTCGATCAGCCGGTCGGCGTCGACCTCGCGGGCCGGGTGGCAGTACTCGCCCAGCCCCATCCGGTCCATCAGCGCCTCGCTCTTGGCCGCGTAGCTGAGGGCGAGGGTCGGCGTGCCGGCCTTCAGCGCGCAGATCAGGTTGTGGTACCGGGTGGCCACCACGGTGTCGGCGGCGGCCGTCTCCCGCATCAGGTCGTCGAGCGAGGCCGGCGAGGCGGCGGTGACCAGCGGGGAGTCCACCGCGGCCAGGATCCCGGCGACCACCGGCTCGTCGACGCCGTCGCCCATCAGCAACCGGACCGGCCGGCCCTCCTGCGCCAGCGCGCGGACGAACCCGGTGGTCCCGGCGAGGTAGCGCCGGTGGATCTCCGCGGCCCGGGCGCGGTCGTCGTTGCCGCCGTGGAAGGCCATGACGCCGACGCAGACCGTTCCGGGCGGGCCGCCGGGCGCTTGCGCCGCGGGCGCGGGCAGCGAGAAGGCGAGGTCGGGGTAGACCTCGTCCCGGCGGGTGTCCACGCCCATCGCCCGCATCGCGTCGCGGGACGGGGCGTCCCGGTACGACCGGTACGCGGCCAGCCGCGCCGACCAGCGCACCAGGGCCCGGGTCGGCCGGCTGGCGATCGCGCCGGCGCCGACGCTGACCAGCGCCACCCGGGTGCCGAACAGCCGGCCCGACGCGCAGAGCAGGAACAGCGCGTAGGGGAAGCCCCACGGCCGCAGCGGCAGGGTGGCCTCCAGGACGCCCATGCCCGGCACGATCACCACGTCGTGCCGGCGCACCCAGGCGGCGGTGCGGGCGGCGTCGACGAACTTGCCCAGGCCCTTGGTCACCATCGCGCCGGCCCGCGACGCGGTCCGGTACTCCCCGCGGTTCCAGTGCAGCCGGGTCGCGGGGATCCCGAACCGGGCGGTGACCGCCTCGGGTCCGCCGCACAGCGCGTCCACCACCGCGTCCGGGTGCTCCGCCCGCAGGTAGCGCAGCACGGCCTCCAGCGAGCCGTCGTTGCCGAGGTTGCCGGAGCCGAGCAGGCCGAACACCCCGACCCGCACCGGGGATCTGTTCCCGGCGCTCATGCCTGCCTCCCCTCGCGCCCGGCGACCAGGGCGTCCACGGAGACGGCGAGCCGGTCCGGGTCGACCGGCGCGCGGTCCTCGACCCGTTCGCCGGCGCCGGGCCGGGCCCGGCTGGTCGCCCAGGCGGCGAGGTGGCGGTAGCACTCGCGCCGGTCGGCGGGGGACAGCGGCACCCGCTGGAGCGTCGAGACGAAGCCCCAGACGTACTCGGCGAGCAGCCGGGGCGTCGGGTGCAGCGGCCCGGCCCGGCGCGGGTCCAGGTTGACGCAGCGGGACCGCTTGGAGGGGTTCGCCCGCTCGGCGCGGGTGGGGTGGTCGCGGCGGAAGTACAGCAGCTCGGGCACCTGGTGGAAGCGCCCGCGCAGGCCGATCTCGGCCACGAAGGTGCGGTCCGCGTGGTGGTAGCTGTCGAGCGGCTTCACCCGGCGCAGCACGTCGGCCCGGATCACCCCGTAGAAGTCGTCGCCGCCGGGTTCGAAGAGCATGCTGCGGAAGCGCTCCGGCGCGTGCGGCGAGGCGGTGGCGAGCCCGTACTCGTAGGGCACCTTCACCCGGCCGTCGCCGTCGACGATCGCCTGGTCGGCGTGCGCGAGGATCACGTCGGGCCGCTCGTCCAGCGCCTCCACGCAGCGCCGCAGCAGGTCCCGGGCGTACAGGTCGTCGTGCGAGGCCCACTTGAACAGTTCGCCGCGGGACTGCGTGAACACGTGGTTGTGGTTCGGCGAGGCGCCGATGTTCCGGGGCAGCCGCAGGTAGCGGATGCGGGAGTCGCGGGCGGCGTAGCGCCGGCAGATGTCCTGGGTCCCGTCGCGGGAGGCGTTGTCCGAGATGACCAGCTCGAAGTCCTCGTACGTCTGGCCCAGCAGGGCGTCGAGCGACTCGGCGAGGTACTCCTCGCCGTTGTAGACGGGCAGCCCGATGCTCAACCGGGGTACGGCGGTCATGTCGTCCTCACTTCGGGGATGTCGTTCTGTGGTTCGGTGACGGGTGCTCGGTGGTGTTCGCGCAGGGCGGCCCGCAGCTGCCACCACCACACGGCCGCGCCGCAGGCGGTCGCGGTGGCGACGCCCCAGGCGGATCCGGCGGTGCCGGCCAGGGCCGCTCCGCCGAGCCCGCCGCCGAGGTAGCAGGCGGAGGCGAACAGCTGGCAGCGCAGGCTGCGCCGGGCCGCGGCGAGCGCGCGCAGCCCGGACGCGGCGCCGCTGCCGAGGCCCGCCCCGGCGACGCCGAGGGTGGCGGGCACGATCAGCTGCGAGGCGGAGTGCCAGACGTCGCCGAGGACGAGTTCGCCGAGCCGGTCCGGCATCAGCAGCAGCGCGCCGCCCCACAGCAGTGCGGCGGCGGCCTGCCCGCCGCCCAGCCGGAGGCAGAACGCGCCCAGCCGGTGCGGGGCCCGGCGCAGCACCCGGGCGGCCTCCGCCACGGTCACCAGGGACAGGCCCATCAGCAGCGCCAGGAAGGGGCCGAGGAGCAGTTCGGCGCCCCGGACCGTCCCCACCGCGCCAACCCCGGCGATCGCGCCGAGCCCGTAGGCCCGGAGCTGGCCGGCGGCGCTGAGGCTGACGTTCTCGGCGAGGTAGCGGGTCCCGAGGTCGCGCTGCTCGCGCAGCCAGCCGCGGGCCGCGGTGACCCGGGGCCGGATGCCGGACTGGAGGAAGCCGTACCCGGCGGCCACCGCGGCGGCGGCGCCCCAGGCCAGCAGGAAGGCGGCCACCGTGTCGACGCGGGCGGCCACGACCATGGCCGGGACCAGGGCGACGCCCTGCACCAGGTCGTTGGTGAACGCCTTGTGCCCGGCCCCGGCGGCGAAGAACGCGAACCGCCGGGAGTCCTGCAGCAGCAGGGCGGGCAGGGCGAGGCCGAGGGAGACGAACGCGGGCCCGATCCGGCCGCCGACGCCGAGCCCGACCAGCAGGCACACGGTGCCGAGGGACGAGCCGATGACCAGCGCCGTCCCCGACGCCCGGGCCGCGGCCGCGCGCCAGAGCGCCTCCGGCACACCGCTGAAGCGCACCATCAGCGGGTCGGTGGCCAGCCCGCGGGCGACGTTCAGCACCAGGCCGTACGTCAGCCAGGCCAGGCTGAACACGCCGAACGCGGTCACCCCCAGCGAGCGGGCCACGAAGACCCCCACCGCGAAGTTGGTCATGCTGGAGACCGCCTGGTCGGCGAGTCCCCAGGAAAGCCGGCCGGCGATGCCCCGGCCGGCGGCCCGCCGGGTCCTCCCGGGCGGGTCCGCCGGTGCCGTCGTCTGCTCCCTCCCGGTGGTCATCGGCGTCAGGCCTTGACCAGTCCGGCGGCGTGCAGGGCGCCGGCCGCGACGGCGACCGCCTCGAACGGCAGTCCGGACCGTTCGGCGACGTCCAGCAGGCTGTGCCCGCCGTCGGAGAGGCTGAGCACCCAGAGCATCGCCAGCTGGGCCTCCTTGGCGTCGCTGCGCCCGCCGAGGGACTCGTAGAGCCCGCGCCGGCCCAGCTGCGGTTCGCCGTGGGGGGACAGGTTGAGGTACCGCCGGTTGCGGTCGAGCACCGCGAACGCCTCGCGGCAGACGGCGAGGGTGTCCGTCATCGCCTCGGGGGAGACGAAGTCCGGGTTGTCGGCCGAGGTGTGGTACTCGGGGTACCCGGCGTACGGGGTGCGGCTGAGCGAGCCGACGCCGAGGTCGAACCCCGGCGAGCAGTACTGCCGCTCGTCGTAGCCGTACGGCGTGAACGGGGTGACCCGGTGCGGCCGCCCGGACTCCCGCAGCACGTGCCGCAGCACCCGGTCGATCTCCGCGTCGCCGCGCCGGCTCTGCTTGTACGTCAGCCCGCCCCGGTCGCCGGCGCAGGCCAGCACCAGCCCGTGCTTGACCCGCTCCACCCGCTCGGCGTTGCGGGCCAGCCAGGTGATCGCCCCGATCGTGCCGGGCGCGAAGATGAACCGGTAGGTGTAGTACGGCGTGCGCTCGGCCAGCTCCCGGGCCAGGAAGACCGCCACCGCGACGCCGGCCAGGTTGTCGTTGGCCAGCGACGGGTGGCAGACGTGGCAGGAGACGATCACCTCGTCGGCGACCTGCCCGGGCACGACGTGCTCGGCGTAGGTGAGGTGGCCGTCGGCGAGCGTGGAGTCGATGCGCACCTCGTACTCGCCGTCCGGCATCGCGTCCAGGGTGTCCTGGGAGAGGCAGAACCCCCACTCCGGCTTGTAGTAGCTGGTCCGGTACGGCACCCAGGACGGGTGGTCGGGCAGGGTGTGCAGGTGCCCGCGCAGCTCGCTCAGCGGCATGGTCGCCGCCACCGGCACGCTGTAGCCGAGCACGTGCAGGCTGGAGGCGGCGAAGTCGACGACCCGCTCGCCCGCGGCGTCGGCGATGTACGCGTCCCGGATGTTCCACTCCTGCGGGATCGTCCAGTCGAGCACCTGGGTCCCGGTCGGCACCTCGTGGACCCGCAGCGGGACGTACTCGCCGACGATGTCCAGGGTGGCGCGCACACCGTCGCCGGTGATGCTCCGGCAGAGCGGGTACAGCCGCTCCACCAGCTCGTGCATCCGGTCACCGACCGCGGTCACCGGCGCCACCGCAGGGTGTCGTCGACGGTGCCGGCCCCGGACGCCGCGCGCAGCACGGCCAGCCGGGTGAAGCGCTGCTCGAAGCCCTCCCGGGTGAGGCCGAACTCCCGGTAGGCGTCCGCGAGTTCGATCGCCCCGCGCTTGACCGACCACTCGCACTCGAAGCCGGGCAGGGCGGCCCGGAACCGGGCGAAGTCCACCCGGTAGGAGCGCGGGTCGCTGCCGTTCTCGCCGGTGATCCGCACCTTCGCGCCGGCCACCGCCTCGGCGACCTGGCCGGCGATCTCGGCGACGGTGACGTTGTTGGTCTCGCTGCCGATGTTGAACGCCCGGTCGTGCACCGCCTCGCGCGGCGCGACCAGCGCGGCGGCGAAGGCCCGGGCGATGTCGGCGGCGTGCACCAGCGGGCGCCAGGGCGTGCCGTCGGAGAGCACCAGCACCTCGCCGGACAGCAGCGCGTGGCCCACCAGGTTGTTCAGCACGATGTCGGCGCGCAGCCGGGGCGAGTAGCCGAAGGCGGTGGCGTTGCGCATGTACACCGGGCTGAAGTCGCCGTCGGCCAGCTCGTGGAGGTCGTCCTCGACCCGCACCTTGGACTCCGCGTACGGCGTCACCGGGCGCAGCGGGGCGTCCTCGGTCACCAGCTCGTCGCCGCCGGCGGCGCCGTAGACGGAGCAGGTGGAGGCGTACAGGAAGCGCCCGACCCCGGCCTCGCGGGCCAGCCGGGCCAGCCGGACGGCGGCGTGGTGGTTGATGTCGTAGGTGAGGTCCGGCGCCAGCGAGCCCAGCGGGTCGTTGGACAGCGCGGCCAGGTGGATCACGGCGTCCACCCCGGCGACGTGCTCGGCGGTGACGTCGCGCAGGTCCACCCGGTGCCCCGCCGGGTCGGCGGGCACCGGGCCGAGGACGCAGTCGGCGAACAGGCCGGAGTCCAGGCCGACGACGTCGTGCCCGGCCGCGGCGAGGACCGGGGCCATCACGGTGCCCAGGTAGCCCTGGTGCCCGGTCAGCAGTACTCGCAAGGTTCATCCCTCCAGGTCGAGAACGAGTTTGGTGACGGCGAACGCCTCGGCGTAGCGCGCGTGGCATTCGATGCCGCGGATCCGGGCCAGCCCGAGGAAGGCCTCCCGGTCGTACCAGGGCCGGTGCCGCTGCGAGGGGTAGTGCTCCTGCAGCAGCCGCACCTTCTGCTCGGCGACCTCCGGGGACAGCGGCTGGTACGCCGTCGGCCGGCCGAGGTCGGCGTCCCACTTGACGATCTCGTAGCCGAGCACCAGGTGGTCGCGGAAGGCGGTGGTCACCAGCCGGGCCAGGCCGCGGTGGTCCTGGTGGGCGTCCTCGGTGCGCGGCGCGAGGACCAGCTGCGGGTCGGTGCGCCCGCGCAGCTCCTCGACCGCGGCCTTCGCCTCGTCCCAGTGCGCGGGCAGCCGGCCGTCCGGCAGCTTGAGCACGGTCAGCCGCAGGTCGGCGTCCGGGCAGAAGGCGGCGAGCGCGTCGCGCTCCTCCTGCTCCCGCTCGCCGCCGCCGCCGGAGAGCACCAGTGCGTCGACCCGCAGGCCCGGCCGCGCCCGGCACACCGTCAGCAGCGTGCCGCCGGCGCCGATCGCGATGTCGTCGCAGTGCGCCCCGAGGGCGACGACCCGGTCCGGGCGGCCGGCGCCGAGCCCGATCACCCGGTCACCGCCGCGCCGCCCGCCGGCGCCGCCGCCGCGCCGTCGCGCTCCCAGACGGCCCACGGCCGGTCGCCCCGGGTGTAGGCCTCGTCGAGCGCGGCCCGTTCCTTCACGGTGTCGGTCGGCTTCCAGAAGCCGCGGTGCCGGTGCGCCACCAGCCGGCCGCGCTTGGCCAGCTGGGTGCAGCCGTCGCCGACCAGGTCCCCGTTCTCCGGGATGTGGTCGAAGACCTCCTGGCGGAGCACGAAGTAGCCGCCGTTCTCCCACAGCGGCAGCTCGCTGACCGCGGTGATGCCGTCCACCAGGTTGTCCTGGCCGAGCTCCACGCAGTGGAACGAGGACTGCGGCGGGACCACCATCATCGACGCGCCGGCGTCGCGCCGGGAGAACGCGTCGATCATCTCCGGCAGCGGGGCGTCGGTGAGCACGTCGGCGTAGTTGGCGAGGAACATCTCGTCGCCGTCCAGGTGGTGGCGCACCCGGCGCAGCCGCTCGCCGATCGGCGACTCGATGCCGGTCTGGGCGAAGGTGATCGTCCAGGAGGCGATGTCGGTGGACAGCAGCTCGGTCTTCCCGCCGCGGAGCACGAAGTCGTTGGACGTCGTCTCCTCGTAGTTGAGGAAGAAGTCCTTGATGTGGTGGGCCCCGTAGCCGAGGCAGAGGATGAAGTCGGTGTGCCCGAAGTACGCGTAGTAGCGCATCACGTGCCAGATCAGCGGCCGCGGGCCGACCATCGCCATCGGCTTGGGCACGTCGTCGGAGGCCCCGCTGCGCATGCGCAGCCCGTAACCGCCGCAGAACAGGACGACCTTCACGGCTTCACCTCGACGATGCTGAGTTCCGGGATGGGGAAGACCAGCCGGCCGCCCCACTCGTGCACGAAGGACAGCTGCTCGATCAGCTCGGCCCGCAGGTTCCACGGCAGGACGAGGACGTAGTCCGGCCGGTCGGTGGCGATCTGCTCGGGCGGCAGGATCGGGATGCGGGTGCCGGGGGTGAACCGGCCGTGCTTGTAGGGGTTCCGGTCGACCGTGTAGGGGAGCAGGTCGGGCCGGATGCCGCAGTGGTTGAGCAGGGTGTTGCCCTTGCCGGGGGCGCCGTAGCCGACGACCGTCTCGCCGCGGTCGGCCGCCTCGACGAGGAAGCGCAGGAGGTCCCGGCGGACCCTGGCCACCCGGGCCGAGAACTCGGTGTACCCGGACAGCTCCTGCAGCCCGGCGGCCTTCTCCCGGGCCAGCACGTCGGCGACCCGGCGGCTCGGCTCGCCGGCCGCCTCCGCGGGCCGGGACCACAGCCGGATGGAACCGCCGTGCGTGGGCAGCAGTTCGACGTCCACGAGGGTGAGGCCGCCGCTCTCCAGCGCCCGGGCCGCGGACGCGACCGTGTAGTACTGGAAGTGCTCGTGGTAGATCGTGTCGTACTGGTTCTCCTCGATCAGGGTCAGCAGGTGCTGCACCTCGATGGAGACCCAGCCGTCGTCGGCGACCAGGGCGCGCAGGCCCCGGGTGAAGCCGACCACGTCGGGGATGTGGGCGTAGACGTTGTTGGCCACGACCAGGTCCGCCGGGCCGTGCTCGGTGCGCACGGCCTCGCCGGTGGCCGGGTCCAGGAACTCGGTGAGCGTGGGCACGCCGGCGTCGCGCGCCGCGGCGCCGACGTTCACCGACGGTTCGATGCCCAGGCAGCGGATGCCCCGGTCCACCACGTGGCGGAGCAGGTAGCCGTCGTTGCTCGCGACCTCGACCACGAAGGAGTCGGGGCCCAGGCCCAGCCGCGGGACGGCGTCGGCGACGAAGGTGCGCGCGTGCTCCACCCAGGAGGTCGAGTACGAGGAGAAGTACGCGTACTGCGTGAACGTCTCCTCCGGCGTGATCAGCGGGGGGATCTGCGCGAGCCAGCAGTCGGTGCAGACCCGCAGGTGCAGCGGGTACGTGGGCTCCGGCCGGTCCAGCTGGTCCGCGGCGAGGAAGCTCTCGCACGGCGGGGTCGCCCCCAGGTCGACGACGCTCCCCAGCGCCGTCGAGCCGCAGAGTCGGCAACGTGTCATCTACTGCCCCCTTTTCCCGCCCGCGCGGGTGCCCCCGCGCGGGTCAGTGTCGGTGTTCCCCACCGGCGGCGCGCCCTGGGCGCCGCCGGACCGGCCCGCGATCGCGGAGCGGTACCCCTCCACCAGCCGCTCCAGCCCGACGGCCGGGCTGAAGGACTGGTCGTACCGGTGCCGGGCGGTCCGGCCCATCTCCCGGTTTCCGGCCGGATCGGCCGTGATCCGGCGCAGGCAGGACGCGAGCGAGGCCGCGTCGCCCGGCCGGTGCAGCAGGCCCGTCGCCCCGTCCTCGACGAGCTCGGTGAAGGCGCCGTGGGCGGCGCCGACGGCCGGGACCCCGGCCGCCATCGCCTCCGCGACCACCAGGCCGAAGGTCTCCTGGGACATCGACGGCGCGACCACGGCGACCGACCGCGCGACCGCCTGCCGGACCTGCTCCGGGTCGTACAGCCCGGCGTAGCGCACGTCCTCCCGGCCCGCCGCCCAGGCGGTCACCTCGGACTCCAGCGGCCCCGCGCCCGCGAGCACCAGCGGCACGCCCACGCCGCCGTCCGCCGCGAGCGAGTCCCAGGCGGCCATCAGCAGCCGCACGCCCTTGGCCTCCGTGAGCCGGCCGAGGAAGAGCAGGTGCTCGCCGGCGTCCGTCCGGCGGATGCCGGGGTCGGGCACGAAGTTGTGCTTCACCACCAGCCGTTCGGCCGGCATTCCGGACCGTACCAGGATGTCGCGCTGCGTCGCGGAGATACAGAAGAACCGGTCCACGCCGGACCACCAGCGCCGCCGGTTGACCGTCAGACTGACCGCCAGCGGCACCGTCGCGAGCCGGGAGTTGCGGTAGCAGCCGTGCCGGACGGCGGGCAGCGCGGCCACCGACCCGACGCACTCGGTGCACGCCCGGCCGTCCCGGTGCAGCGTGCCCGGCGGGCAGACCTGGGTGTAGTTGTGCAGCGTCGCGACGACCGGCACCCCCGCGTCCGCGCAGGCGGCGATCACCGCCGGCGACAGCAGCGGGAAGACGTTGTGGACGTGCACCACGTCGGGCCGCTCGGCGCGCAGCCGCGCGGCCAGCTCCGCCCGGGCGCCCGGGTTCCACGGCACCAGCAGCGGCACCGCGGCCTTGCCGGGCAGCGACCTGGCGGCGATGTCGTCGCTGCGCCGCTCGAACAGGCCGACCCGGTGGCCGCCCGCGCGCAGCAGGGCGACCTCCTCATCGACGACCCGGTTCTCCCCGCTCGGCTGTGCGGAGGAGTAACGGTTGTGCACCACGAGGACGTGCATGGTCAGGTGACCTCCCGGTTCCGGTCCCGGCGGGGGATACGTCGCCGCGGGACCGCGGGCGCCGTCAGGGGCGTCGTCAAGGGGGTGGCCGGCGGGGGCGTCGCGAGCAGCGCGGCGGCCAGGGCCAGGTGGAGCAGGTACGGCGAGGCGTCGCCGAGCCCGGCCTCGGTGTACGAGGAGAGCGCGACGTAGCTGATCAGGAAGATCGCGCAGGCCCTCGGCAGCGACGGCGGGCGCAGCAGGGCGACGCCGCCCAGCGCGAGGAGGATCGCCGCCACGAGGACGATGCCGGCCTGGCCCTGTTCGTTGTAGACGGCCAGCCAGCTGTTGTCGATCGGCAGGCCGCCGAACGACTTGTCGCCCAGGCCGATGCCGAACACCTTCACCGGCAGGGTCCGGGGCTCCGTCAGCAGGGCGTCCCAGACCTTGGCCCGGCCGGTGAGGTTGGAGAAGTTCTCCTGGCTCTGCCCGCGCATGAACCAGGACTGCAGGGCGGAGGCGAAGGCCACCGCGGCCACCGTGGCGCACACCACCGCCCAGGCGAAGAACCGGCGGGCCGCGGCGCTGGTCAGCAGGAGCGAGCCGATCGCCAGGGTCAGGCCCACGAGCAGCCCGACGGTGGCCGTGCGGGTGTGGGTCATCGCGAGCAGGACGAGGGTCGGCACGATGACCAACGCCGCGCTCCTCCCGGTGACCCGGCGGTCCAGCAGGAGCAGCACGGTCAGCCCGACGATCACCGCGGAGTACTGGCCGATCTGCGGCGGGGTGAGCGGCCAGAGCGCGCCGACCAGCCGCCCGCCGTAGTACTCGGGCATCGCGGTGCCCGGCGAGATGATCAGCCCGGCGGCCACCGACACGAGCACCGCGAAGTACATCCGGATGTGGGTCCGGACGAACAGCATCCCGTCGTCCCACCAGCGGCTGAGCAGCCACAGCGTGGCGACGAAGATCGTCAGCCGGGCGCAGCGGAACAGCGCGCCGCCCCCGACCTCCAGCCGCAGGGAGGAGATCAGGCTCGGCACCAGCAGCAGGCTGAGCAGGAACAGGAAGGCGCTGGCCCGGACGCGCAGCCTCGGGTTGAGCGCGAGCGCCAGCGCGAACGCGGAGACCAGCGCGCCCATGGTGGCCATCTGGATGAGGGAGCGGGGCAGCCGGACGACGGTCTTCGCCCCGGCGGAGCCGAGCGTGTTGAGGCCAAGGAGCGCCCAGACGATCCAGACGGCCTTCGGCGTGGTGCGCGCCGGGCCGGCCGCGGCGGGCCGCGGGAGCGCCGTCCCCGGTCCGCCCGCCGGGGCGCCGCGCGTCGGTGTCCTCGCCATCTCAGCCACCCGCCTGCGGGGCGAAGGTGCTTCCGGCGTCCTGCTGGTGGGGCGCGCCCTGCCACTTCCCGGGGTCGAGCGGCCGGTCGGGGTCGTCGGCGACGAAGCTCCACGGGCCGCGGTAGGCGTTGTCGTGCCACCGGTTCTCCTGCTGGTGGGCCAGCGCCTCGGCCACCAGCTTGCCCTTGTACGGTGACCAGTCGGGGAAGGTGCCGTAGTTGGAGAGCACCGACATCCGGCCGCACAGCGCCGTGCAGCCGACGACCGACGGGTCGAGGGTGAAGCTGTTGTCGTGGATGTCCACCCGCTGGGTCTTCCACCGGCAGTCGCCGTAGAGCGGGGCGGTGTCGATGCCCGGCTCGGCGCACCGTGCGGTGTCCTTCACCAGCAGCGTGCAGTAGCCGGTCGAGGTGTTGGCCGGGCTGTTGCAGAACCGGTCGGCGTTCTCGAACAGGGTGATGCCGGACCAGTTGTCCTCCAGCACGTTGCGGTAGACCTCGATCCGGTCCGTGCGGGCCGGGATCCGCGGCTCCCCGCCCGCCTCCGAGAGGTAGACGGCCGCGTACGGGAAGTTGTCGCCGTCGTCGGCGTGCCGGCGGCCCTCCACCCAGGTGTTGCGCCGGATCGTGTTGTCCCGGACGACCGCGTTGTAGCTGGTCTCGTAGACCAGCGCGGCGCCGTCGTTGCCCTCCAGCAGGTTGTTCTCGATGCGGAAGTCGTTGTTGTTGTTGTCCGCCCACAGGCCGGGGCCGCGGTTGTCGTGCACCCAGTTGCCGCGGACGTCGGCGCCGTCGACGGCCCAGAACTTGATGCCGCCGGTGCAGCCGCAGCCCGGCCGCTGCCGCTCCCAGTCCTCGGTGTTGTTGCCCACCACCTCGTTGCCCTCGACCACCAGGCCCTTGATGGAGTCACCGGTCTTGTAGGCGTTCATCCCGTACTGCCCGTTGCGGCGCAGGCAGCTGGCGCGCAGCTGCTGGCGGGCACCGGCCATCAGCCCGGCGCCGGAGTTGTCCTGGATCGTCGTGTGCTCGATCACCCAGCCGTCCGCCATGTCGTGGTTGACCACGCCCTCGTCGTGCGGCGCGACGAAGCCCTGCACGGTCAGGTGGCGGATGGTGACGTCGGGCGCCGTCCCGCTGAACGCGTAGTTGTTGGTCCGCCGGCCGTCGAGCACCGCGCCGGGCGCGCCGACGTAGGTGTTCCCCTCCTTGGCCATGACCTGGGCGTAGCGGTCCGCCTCCAGGGTGTGGGTGCCCGGGAGGAGCCAGAACGTGGTGCGCGGCGGGTTGTCCCTGGTCTTCGCGGCCAGGTCGTCGACCACCGCGGGGTCGACCGTCACCGCGCCCGCGGGCGCGGTCGCCGGACCCGCCGCCGGGTTGGCGCACACCTGGGCCGCGGCCGCGGCCGGCGGCACGGTCGGTGTGCCGGTCGGCACCGCCGGGGTGTCCGGCGTGCCCGTGCAGCCGGTCGCCACCAGCAGGGCCAGCGCCGGCGCCACCGCCGCCGCCCACGCGCGCCGCCTCTCCGTTCCCACCCGCTCCGCCCCCTCTACCCGCGGAACCCGAGCACGGTGGTGAACCCCGGCCCGCCGTCGGCGAACCCGGTGCCGACCAGCGTGGTGGCGGGTTCCTTGCGCCCGAAGCCGGGGGAGTACCAGCCCAGCGGCGGGTCGTTCTCGCCGCGGTGCGCCCGCCAGGAGAGCTGCTCCGGCAGGTCGAGCACCGCGGAGCGGGCCTCGCCGTCGCGGGTCCAGCTCAGCACCGCCCGGTTCCCCGTCAGGTCCGCGGTGACCGCCGGGCCGAGGTGGAAGGCCAGCCGCACGGCGCCGCGCGGACCGCGCACCTCGTCGACGATCCGCAGCTCCCGGCTCGCGGCGGTCAGCTCCACCCGGCGGCGGTGCACCCGGTCCTGGTAGCCGTCGTGCTCGGCGGACCAGCGGGCCGGCCCCTCGCCGGAGGCCTCGGCGGCCAGGACCCGGGTGCGGGCGTGCCGGGTCCACAGGAACGGGCCGCCGGAGACGGACTGGTCGGCGCCGTCCAGCTCCAGGGTGTTGTGGCCCAGTGTCGACCGGAAGTACCGCCGCCACTCGGGCTGCCCGTGGTAGCAGAACGTCCCCGGGTCGGCGAGCACGTCGACCCCGTCGTGCCGGACCTCCACGGACAGCGCGTCGGCGTGGGCGTGCGCGGCGATGGACAGGAAGCCGTGCGGGCCGCCGTCGCAGCGGCACCAGATCTCCTCCGGACCGCGCAGGACGGTCATGCCCGCGTCGGCGAAGTGGGCCGGCCGGGCGGCCGGCCGGGTCACCGCCCCGTTCCTCCCGTACGGCCGCAGCAGCGCGGCCAGCAGCGGGGTGCGGACGTCCGTGCCGGGCACCTCGGGCCACCAGGCGAGCCGGCCGAACACGGCGTCCCCGGTGGCCAGCAGCGAGCCCCAGCGGTCGGTGCCCGCGCCGTCGAGGACCAGACCGTGTCCGTCGTCCGCGTCGCCCTGGCGCGGGGGCCGCAGCCGGTTGTCCACGACGGCCGCGAGCGCGTCGGTCATCCGCAGCAGGACGAGCCGGACGGTCGCCGGGACCGGTACGGCGGCGGCGTCCGCCTCGGCCAGCGCGGCCAAGCCGAGCTCCAGGACCAGCCCGTGGTACTCGGAGGCCAGTTCGCGGTTGAGGCCGGAGGGGAAGGTGTTGGCGCGCAGGTTGCGCTCCAGCGACCGCAGCGCCCCGGCCCGCCAGCGGGCCGAGGAGGGGAACCAGTCGAACGCGCAGGCCGCGGCCAGCTGCCCGGCGTCCTCGGCGACGACGTGGTTGTTCGCCGAGGACCCGCGGCTGGGGAAGGCCGCCAGCCAGCGCTGGTGGTGCCAGATCTGGTTCAGCGCCACCGGGTTGTCCTCGAACAGCCCGGCCGCCTCCGGCCAGCCGTCGAGCAGCCGGCGGATCCACACCCAGGACAGCAGCCTGATGCCCAGCTCGATGCCGGAGATCCAGTGCACGCCGCGCAGCGGCGGGTTGGCCTCCCACCAGGACCGCAGGTGCGCGGCCACGCGCTCGGCGTACCGCTCGTCCCCGGTGACCGCGTAGGCGGCGGCGAGCACGGTCAGGTACTGGTGCCGGGACGGCTCCCAGATCTGCTTGATGTCCCCGACCGCGTCCTCGTCGCGGTACGGCACGTCGAAGGCGTAGCCGCCCGGTGCCCGGCGGCCGGTCTTCGGGTCCCGCGACCAGTCGGGCCCGGCCAGGTCGTCGCGGTCCACCCCGAAGAACTCGGCGTGACCGTCCAGCAGCCGGTCCGCCTCGGCGGCCAGGCGCTTGGCGGCGTCCGGCGGCACCGCGGCGAGCGCCCCGGCGGGCAGCACGGCGGTGAACCGGGCGCCGGTGACCGGCGGGCAGTGCGGCGGAGCCGCGCGCCACCGGCGGCGTCGCACCGCGTCGCCCGCCCGGCCGCCGATCTCCCGGGGGCCCATCCGGGACAGCCGGCGCAGGTACCAGCCCGCGCTCATCGTCATCGCGCGCCCACCAGCGACACCGGCGCCCCGGCGGCCAGGCCGGCCTGCACCGCGAGGGTGGCCGCCGTGGTGGCGACCAGCGACTCCAGCGGCACCGGCATCGGCCCGCCGGTCCGCACGGCCTTGACGAACGCCGCCAGTTCGGCCTCCTGGCCCTTGTCCCGGGCCTTCGGCAGCCGCGAGCTGACCCAGCGCTTGCGGCCGTACACCGAGGCGCGGACGAAGTCGTCGAGCCTCAGCACCTTGCCGTCCGCGACGAGGTCCAGGGTCTCCTTGGGGAAGCCGGGCGCACCAGTGGTGACGTAGCTGAGGGTCGCGGTGGAGCCGTCCGGGTAGCGCAGCACCACCTGGAGGTCCTCGTTCCCGGCCGGGGCGACCGCGTACACCGAGACCGGGTCGGCCTCCAGCAGCCAGCTCGCGGTGTCGATGAAGTGCCCGCCCTCGCCGGCGAACCGGGAGCCCTCGCTGCCCTGCTGGAGGTACCAGCTGCCGTGCTGCAGCCGGCCGGCGTTGACCAGGTAGCGCAGGTTCGCCGGGCCGCTCCGGGTGCCGAAGCGGCTCCGGGCCTCCCGCAGCAGCGGCGCGAACCGGCGGTTGAAGCCGACCTGCAGCCGGTCGTTGCCGGACTCCTCGACCGCCGCGAGCACCCCGGCCAGCTCGTCCTCGGTCAGGGCCAGGGGCTTCTCCACGAACACCGTCTTGCCGGCGAGCAGCGCCCTGCGGGTCAGGTCGGCGTGCGAGCTGTGCCGGGTGACCACGAACACCGCGTCGACCGCCGGGTCACCGAGCACCGCGTCCAGGTCGGTGGTCGCCTGCGCGAAGCCGAACTTGCGCTGCGCGTTGGCCGCGGACAGCGCCGTCGTGGTGACGACCGTGGACAGCGCGACGCCGTCGCGCTGCGCCAGGTGCGGCAGCAGCATCGAGGTCGCGTAGTTCCCCGCCCCGACGAACGCCAGCCGCACCGGCGCGCCGGCCGGCCGGGCAGGGGCGGACCCGCCCGGGGCCCGCCGCGCCGCCGGAACCGCGGGCACCGCCACCGAGGGGGGCTCCGGCGTCGTCCCCTCCGGGCTCCCGGGGTAGCGGAAGAGCACGGCGACGGCCTTCAGCTCGCCGTCCTTGAGCCGCCGGTAGGTCTCGACGGCGTCGTCGAAGTCGGCGACGTGCGAGATCAGCGGCTCCACGTCGACCCGGCCGCGCGCCATCAGGTCGAGGAAGCACGCCAGGTTGCGGCGCTCGGTCCAGCGCACGTAGCCGATCGGGTAGTCCCGGCCCTCCAGCTCGTACTCCGGGTCGTAGCGCCCGGGGCCGTAGGAGCGGGAGAACCGGACGTCCAGCTCCTTCTCGTAGTACGCGTTCCACGGCAGGTCCAGGCGGCACTTGCCGATGTCGACCACCCGGCCGCGGTCCCGGCAGAGCCGGGCGGCCAGCTCGACGGGCTGGTTGCTGCCGCCGCCGGCGGCCAGGAACACGTGGTCCACGCCGTGACCGGCGGTCAGCTCGGCGACGGCGCTCTCCACGGCCGCCGACCCGGGATCGCCGCAGGCCGCTGCACCCAGGCGCTCGGCGAGTTCGCAGCGCGCCGGGTCGGGGTCGGCCCCGACGACGCGGACCCCCGCGGCGACGAGGAGCTGCACCACCAGCTGTCCGATCAGCCCGAGGCCGATGACCAGTGACACCTCGCCCAGCTGCGGCTCGCCCTGGCGGACGCCCTGCAGGGCGATGGAGCCGACGGTGCCGAAGGCCGCGTGACGCGGCGCGAGGCCGTCCGGCATCGGGGTGTAGAGGTTCTTCGGCACCCAGTTCAGCTCGGCGTGCAGCGCGTGCTCGTTGCCCGCGCAGGCCACCAGGTCGCCGACCTTCACGTCGTCGATCCCGGCACCGACCTGCTCGACCACCCCGCACAGGGAGTAACCCAGCGGCGTGTAGGAGTCCAGCTTGCCCATCACCTTGCGGTAGGTGGCGGGCAGCCCGTTGACGGCCACGCTCTGCATGACCTTGGCCACCTGGTCCGGACGGGAGCGGGCCTTGCCCACCATCGACATCCCGGCCTCGGAGACCTTCATCAGCTCGGTCCCGGTGGAGATCAGCGAGAAGGCGCTGCGGACCAGCACACCGCCCGGCTTGCACCCCGGGACCGGCACCTCCAGGACCGACAGCTCGCCGCTCTTGTAGTTCTGCACAACCTGTTTCACCGCAAGTCCCCTTGTTCCTCTGCCGTCAACTGCGCCGAGCCGTCAGGTGCGTGCCGCGCCGGATGCGCGCTACGCCGTCAAGTGCGTGCCGTGGCCGGCGCCGGAGGTGGCGCCGCGGTACCAGTACTCCAGGGTCAGCACGTGCCACAGGTGCTTGGAGAAGTCCTGCTGCCCGGCGGCGTCCTCGGCGACCATCCGGGCCAGCGCCTCGCGGCGCAGGAACCCGGAACGGACCAGCTCGCCGTCGTTCACCACCTCGCGCACCAGCGGCGCCAGGTCCCGGCTCATCCAGGCCCGCAGCGGGGCGCTGAACAGACCCTTGGGCCGGTACACGATCTCCCGGGGCAGCACCGAGGTGGCCGCCTCCTTGAGGACGGCCTTGCCCTGGCGCCCCACGATCTTCCGGTCGCCCGGCACGGCGAACGCCGCCCGCACCACCTCCACGTCCACGTACGGCACCCGGACCTCGGTCGACGCGGCCATGCTGGAGCGGTCCGTGTACGCCAGGTTCAGGCCCGGCAGGAACATCCGGGCGTCGCCCAGGCACATCCGGTTGACGAAGTCGTCGAGGTCGTTGTCCCGGTAGACGTCCGCGTGCTCGGTCAGCACGTCGTCGACGGTGCCGGCGAGGTCCGGGTCGATCAGACCGAGCAGCTCCTCCCGGTCGTACATGGTGTAGCTGCGCCGGAACGCCGTCTCCTCCGGCAGTTCGGCGAAGGAGAGGAACCGCTTGGCGAAGCGCACCGACCGGAACCCCCGGCTGGCGGTGGCGACCGGCAGCCGGTCCACGGCCCGGAACAGACCGCGCCGCAGCGGCCGCGGGACGCGCTGGTAGCGCAGCGCGAGCTGGTTGGCCAGGTGCTTGCGGTAGCCGGCGAACAGCTCGTCGGCGCCCATCCCGGAGAGCATCACCTTGACCCCGGCCTCCCGGGCGGCCGAGCAGATCAGGAAGGTGTTGATCGCGGCCGGGTCGCCGATCGGCTCGTCCAGGTGGTACGTCATCCGCGGCAGCAGGTCCAGCACGTCCGGGGCGATCTCGATCTCGTGCAGGTCCACGCCGAACCGCTCCGCGACCTGCCGGGCGTAGCGCAGGTCGTCCGGCATCGCCTCGAACCTGGCGTCCTCCGGGCGGAACCCGATCGTGTAGGCGGAGATCCCGGGCCGGTCGCGGGCCGCCAGCGCGGTCAGGTAGCTGGAGTCCAGCCCGCCGGAGAGGAAGGTCGCCACCGGGACGTCGGAGAGCAGGTGACGCCGGGTCGACTCCTCGACGACCGCCGCGAGGTCCGGCAGCTCCCCGCTGCGGGCCCGCTCCCGGCCCTCGGCCGCGACCTCCCGCAGGTGCCAGAACCGGCCCCGGTCCACCCGGCCGTCGGGGCGGCAGCGCAGCCAGCTCCCCGGCGGCAGCTTCTCCGCCTCGCGGAACGCGCACCGGGAGTCCGGCACCCAGTAGTACAGCAGGGAGGCCACCATCGCCGCGTGGTCCACCTCCAGCGACCCGCCGGTGGCGGCGGCCAGCGCCTTGAGTTCGGAGGCGAACACCAGGCCCTCGCCGCGCCGGACCAGGAACAGCGGCTTGATGCCGAGCTGGTCGCGGGCGAGCACCAGCTCGCCGGTCCGCTCGTCGAAGATCCCGAACGCGAACATGCCGCGCAGCCGGGGCAGGCAGTCCGTGCCCCAGCGCCGCCAGGCCTCCAGCAGCACCTCGGTGTCGGAGGTGCCGCGGAAGCGCACCCCGGCGGCGGTCAGTTCGGCGCGCAGCTCGGGCGCGTTGTACAGCTCGCCGTTGTACGTCAGGACGAGGCCGTCGGAGACCATCGGCTGGGCGCCGGTCTCCGACAGGTCGACGATCGCCAGCCGGCGGTGCCCCAGGTGCACCTCGCCGTCGCCGAGGGGGTGGCTGTACCGGCCCGCGCCGTCCGGGCCGCGGTGGGCGAGGGTGTCGGTGAGCAGGTCGGTGACGACCTTCCCGTCCGGCCACCGGTACGTGCCCGCGATGCCACACATGTCCTACCGCACCTCCTGATCACTGTCCGGGACCCGTGTGGTCCACAACGTCGTGCGCCCCGTCCGCCGGCGGCCCGTCCCGTTCTGCCGGACCGGCCGCTCGTACCGCCCGCGCGTCACGGTGCGCGGCCCGCCCCACGGCGTGCCGTCGGTCCGGTCGCGCGGGTCGGGGTCGACCAGCACCACACCCAGCACCGGGACGCGCTGGTCGGCGAGCTGCCGCGCCACGGTGTGCAGCCAGGCCGCACTGGCGCGCCCGGCCCGCACCACGAGCACGGTCCGGGTGCCGAGGTGGCGCAGATCGGTCCAGGCGGTGCCGGGCGCCACCGAGCCGACGCCGATCCGGCGCTCCCCGGGCGCCGGCTCCCCGGCCTGCTCGGCGCGGACCACGGCGGGGCCGTCCGCCTCCGGGCGCCGCTTGGCGAGCTGAGGCCCCGGCAGGCCGTCGACGACGACCACCGGGCCGTCCTCCGCCAGCGCCCGGGCGAGGTCGAGGGCGATCGCACCGGTGGTGCGGGCGCACCCGAGATCCAGCAGCGACACCGGCTCCCCGGAGCCCCGCACCAGCCGGGCCAGGGTCGTGGTGAGCCTGGTCCGGGCCTCCCTGGTCCGCCGCAGCTGCCACCGTCCGCGCTGCCGGCCGGGCACCCGGCGCAGCTCCGCGACGACCGGGGCGCCCAGGTGCGCCGAGATGTCCCGGCGCAGCACCGGCCGGTCCGCCACCACCGCGCTGATCGCCGACCAGGTGATCCCGACCACGAGCCCGAGGACGAGCCCGATCGCGGCGTCGGTGGCGGCGGTCTTCGCCCGGGACACCCGCACCGCGTGCGGGACGTCCACGATCTGCGTGCCGGCCACCAGCCGGGGCGTGCCGACGTTCGCCTCCGCGGCGCGCCGGCTGAAGTCGGCGATCCGCGAGGTGAGTTCGGCCCGGCTGGCGTACAGGGCCTCCAGCCGCGCGGACGCCTTCGGGCCGCTCTGCGGCGGCGTGTCCCCGATCTCCTGGTTGACCTGGGCGAGTTCCCCCTGCATCCGGTCCCGCTGTTCGAGCAGGGACTTGGCCTCGGCGTCCGCGGTCTCCTTGAGCCGCCGCACGTGGTCGGCCACGAACGCCTCGGCGAGGGCCTTGGCCCGGGCCACCGCCTCCGCCTCGCTCTGCGCCTGCACGGTGATCTGCAGCAGGTTGTTGGTCAGGCCCAGCGCCGTGTAGTCCGCCAGGAAGTCCGTCGGCCTGTCGGCGGAACCGACGGCCTTGAGCGCCGCGCCCGCGATCCCCACGGTCTGCAGCAGCGCGGCGTCGGTGCGGATCAGCGTCCCGGGATCGTTCGGCGTGTCCGCCTGGTGCGCGACCAGCACGGTCGTCACGGCGCTCGGCGGCGCCGGCATCAGCACCCCCGCCGCCGAACCGCCCAGCAGCCCGACCGTCGCCAGGCAGCACCAGAAGCGCCGCCGCCGGCGGACGGCGACCACCAGCCCCTGCAGGTCCACCAGGGGCGCGGCCGGCGACCCCGATGTCGAACTCGTCGTCACCCCGTGCCTCTCCCCGTGTCGTCGCCGACGGCGAGCGCCGGCGTGGCACCGTCCGTGAGCGCGGGAGCCCCGGCCCCCACGAGCGCCGGCACGGCGCCCTCCGTGAGCTCCGGCACGCCGCCGCCCGGGCGCCGGCGGCCGGACCGCTTCGACGGGGCCCGGACCGCGGCGGCGACCACGACGCCGACGACCTCGTGCCCGGCGTCCGTGCACGCCCCGGTCAGACCGGCGAGTTCCACCGCGGTCCAGCTGCCCGCGCTGGTCACCACCACGGCGCCGGACTCGCCGTCCCGGTCCGGCACCAGCGGCCGGGACACCGGCACCCCGGCCACCCGCAGCAGCGGCTCGCCGTCCGCCTCGACGGCGAGCCGGGCCGCGGCCAGCGCCGCCGTCCGGTCGCCGTCCGGGACGACGACCAGCAGCTCCCGGGCGGACGGCAGCTCTTCACGCAGACGGGCGAGGACCCGCCGGTGGCGGAGCTGCCGCCCGTCCTCGTCACCGGAGGCGTGCGGAGCCGGCAGGTCCCACCGGACGTCCAGGCCCAGCAGCCGGCGGACCAGGGCCCGCGGGCCGCGGTCGTCCGTCCGCCGTGCGCCCCGCTCGCCGGGGACGTCGACGGTGCCCAGCAGCGCCGCGCCCAGTGCCGCCGCGATCTCCGGCTCGGTGCGCAGCCGCCGGCTCGCCCGGGCGGCGGCGAGATGGCCGATGATCCCGGCCAGCACGAACAGCAGGGCCCCGCCGGAGACCAGCTGGACCACCGTCGGCGGCGCCTCGGCGGTCGGCCGGGCGGCCGCCCCCATCACGACCATGTTCGCCTTGCCGGCCGCCGGGTCGACCTGCTCCAGTTTGTTGACGGCCTCCTGCAGCGCGCTGCGCAGCTTCGCCAGCTCGGTGCGGGTCTGCACGCTCTCCACGGACTGCCCGGGATCGGCCGAGTCGGCCAGCTCGGTGATCCGGCGGCTGGCCTGCGCCACCAGCTGGCGCAGCGCCTGGGGCTGCGCCGCCTCGGCGTCGGTGCCGCCGCCCGCGATCCGGGCGGCGAACGCGACGAACTGCTGGGCCACCTGGTCGGCGAGCTGCTGCGCCTGCTCCGGGGTGTCGGCCGTGCCCGAGATCTTGATGATGTTGCCGTCCGCCGCGGTCGCGGTCACCCGCTCGCGCAGCGCGGCGCCGTCGACCCCGGGCCGGCCGATCGCGGCGGCCGCGCTGTCGAGCACCACCGAACTGGACGCGATCTGCGCCTGGGTCATCAGCTCGCGTTCCTGCCACGCCCCCGGCAGCAGCACCGAGGCCGAGGTCGTGTACTTCGGCGGGAACAGCAGCGAACCGCCGTAGCCGACGAGCGCCCCCAGCACGGCGAGCACGGTGAGCACCCGCCAGCGGCGGCGGATGATCCGGCCCACCGTGACCAGGCGTATCGCTTCGTCGCTCAACGGCGCGGCCTCTTCCCGGCCCGGCCCGGGCCGCCCGCCGACACCGGGGCACGGCCGTGGCAGGCGGCGGCGTAGGCGGCGAGCAGCGAACGCTGGGAGTTCCGCCACGCGAGCGGCCCGTTGATCCGCTCCTGGCCCAGCTTGCCCATCTCGGCGCGCCGGTCCGGGTCGTCCAGCAGCTCCGAGACGAGCTCCGCGAACCGGGACTCGTCGTCGTGCGGGGCGTAGACGGCCGCGTCACCGGCGGACACCCGCGCCTCGCGGAGGTCGAACGAGACGATCGGCCGGCCCATCACCATGTATTCGAGGACCTTGTTCATCGTCGACACGTCGTTGAGCGGGTTGTTCGGGTCGGGGGAGAGGCAGACGTCCGCGGTGGACAGGTAGCGCACCAGGTCGGCGTCCGGGACGCGCCCGGTGAACTGCACCTGGTCCGCGAGCCCGAGCCGCCGGGACAGCTCCACCATCGCGTCGAAGGTGTCCCCGCCGCCGACGAACACCGCGTGCCAGTCGGTCCGGCCGACCTCGTCGCGCAGCTTCGCCAGCGCCCGCAGGGCGTAGTCGACGCCGTCCTGCGGCCCCATCACGCCCAGGTAGCACAGCAGATGGGGCTTGCCGCGCTTCAGCTCCGGCTCCGGCGGCACCGGCCGGAACCGCTCGGTGTCGGGCGCGCTGCGCACCACGAAGACGTCCTCGGGCCGCCGGCCGCCCCGGCGCAGCGCGACGTCCCGGTAGCTCTCGTTGGTGGCGAGCACGACGTCCGCGGCGCGGTAGGTCATCCGTTCCAGCGCGCACACGCCCCGGTAGAGGAGGTCCTCGCCGCGGTCGAAGCGGGAGAGGTACAGCTCCGGCACCAGGTCGTGCTGGTCGAAGACGAACCGCGCGCCGCGCCGCTTCAGCCACAGCGCGGGCAGGAAGAGCAGGTCCGGCGGGTTGCAGGCGTGGACCACGTCGACCGGGCCGACCCGGCGGGCCAGCCGGAGCGTGTGCCACAGCGCCGACCCGTACTCCCGCAGGTAGCCGGCCGGCCCGCCGGTGGCCGCGCGCAGCGGGTACCGGTGGATCCGGATCCCGTCGATCACCGCCTCCGCCTCGGTGTCCCGCTTGCTCCCGCGCGGGCAGATGACGTCGACCGTCCAGCCGGCGTCCCGCAGCGTCCGGCACTCCTGCCACACCCGGCGGTCGAAGGGCACCGACAGGTTCTCCACCAGGACCAGCGCGCGACGGCCGTGCCCGTCGGCGCTCAGCGCGTCACCAGGCAAGGCCCACGTACCCCGGCTCGGTCCGGCGCGCCTCGGCGTCGGGCAGGCGGACGAGGTCGACGATCACCGTGCCGTCGCCGTGCGGCAGCGCCGACAGCACGGCCGGGTCCTTCGTCCCGACCACGCACACCTCGGCGTGCTCGATCACCTCGTCGACCGAGTCGGTGAGCAGCTGCGCGAGGTGCGGCAGCCGGGTCTCGATGTACTCGCGGTTCGCGCCGAGCAGCCGGGAGAGGTTCACGTTGGGGTCGTGGATCCGCAGGTCGTAGCCCTTGCCGAAGAGCCGCTCGGCCAGCTCGACCAGCGGGCTCTCGCGGAGGTCGTCGGTGCCGGGCTTGAAGGACAGGCCGAACAGGCCCACCCGCCGCCGGCCCGCGCGCTCCACCAACTCCACCGCGCGCTGGAGGTGTTCGGCGTTGGAGGGCAGCACGTGGGAGAGGATCGGCACCGCGACGTCGGCCCGCCGCGCCGCGTGGACCAGGCTGCGCAGGTCCTTGGGCAGGCAGGAGCCGCCGAAGGCGAAGCCGGGCCGCAGGTAGGCGGGGCTGATGTTCAGCTTGCGGTCGGCCAGGAAGACGTCGATCACCTGGTGCGAGTCCACCCCGAGCGCCCGGCAGACGGCGCCCAGCTCGTTCGCGAAGCCGATCTTCAGGCCGTGGAACGCGTTGTCGGCGTACTTGATCGCCTCGGCGGTCGGGACCGGCACCCGGAAGACCTCGCCGGGCAGGCCCTCGTAGAGCGCCGCGACGACGTCGCCGCTGGCCCGGTCCAGCTCGCCGATGACGGTCTTGGGCGGGTCGAAGAAGTCCTTCACGCTGGTGCCCTCGCGCAGGAACTCCGGGTTGACCGCGACCCCGAAGTCCACCCCGGCCGTACCGCCGGCGTACTTCTCCAGGATCGGCACCAGCAGGTCCAGGCAGGTACCCGGGAGCATGGTGCTGCGGAACACGACGGTCTGGCGCCCGCCCCGCTCGGCCACCGCGGCACCGATCTGCTCGGTGACCCGCTCCAGGTAGGTGGTGCACAGGCTGCCGTTGGCCTCCGACGGCGTGCCCACGCAGACCAGCGACACCTCGCTGCCCATGATCGCCTCACGGACGTCGGTGGTGGCCCGCAGCCTCCCGGTCCGGACGACCTCGGCGGTCAGCTCGCCGATCCGCTCCTCGACCACCGGGGCCTTGCCGTCGTTGACCAGGTCGACCTTCACCTGGTTGACGTCCACCCCGATGACCTCGTGACCCAGGCTGGCCAGGCACGCGGCCGACACGCAGCCCACGTAACCGAGCCCCAGGACACTGATCCTCATGACCCGTTCCTCCCCTCGGGCAGGCCCTTGTGGCCGGCCGTCCGCGCGTCGATGGAACGACGCCCCCCACGTACCGCGCGCACCCCGCGCGCCTTTCGCATTCCGTGCACCTCGTGCGTTCCGTGCGCCGCACGCGTCCCGTGCGGCGCGTGCGTTCCCCGCATCAGTAGGCCCCCTGGCCCCGGAGCACCGCCCGCAGCGTCTTCCAGAGGATCACCGCGTCCAGCGCGAGCGACCAGTCCTCCACGTAGCGCAGGTCCAGCCGGACCGCCTCGTCCCAGGGCAGGTCGCTGCGTCCGCTGATCTGCCACAGACCGGTGAGTCCGGGCTTGACGAGCAGCCGCCGCCGGATGTCCGGGTTGTAGGCGGCGGACTCCTCCGGCAGCGGGGGCCGCGGACCGACCAGCGACATCGAGCCGGCCAGCACGTTGAAGAGCTGCGGGAGTTCGTCGATCGAGTACCGGCGCAGCACCCCGCCCACCCTGGTCACCCGGGGGTCGTGGCGGAGCTTGAACAGCAGTCCGGCGCCCTCGTTGAGCTCGGCCAGCTCGGCCCGTGCCCGGTCGGACCCGACCGCCATGGTGCGGAACTTGACCAGGGTGAACTGCCGGCCGTCCTTGCCGGTCCGGTGCTGCCGGTAGAACGGGCCGCCGTGGCTGTCGGCCATCACCAGCAGGCCGACGAAGAGCATCAGTGGCGCGAACAGGACGAGCAGCACCGCGGCGCCCAGCCGGTCGACGACCGCCTTGACCGCCCGGGGCCCCCCGGTGAAGGCCGGCATGCTGACCCGCAGCATCGGGATGCCGAGGACCGCGTCGACGTGCAGCCGCGGGCCGGCGACCTCCATCAGCACGGGGGCCACGACCATCTCGGCCTCGCCGTTCTCCAGGTTCCAGGCCAGCCGCTGGAGCCGGTCCGGCGACCAGTACGGGTCCGGGGTGATCGCCACGACCCGGTAGCCGTCGCGGTGGACGTGGTTGGCGACGTCCGTCAGCCGGCCGACGACCGGCACGCCGTCCAGGCGGTCGCCGCCGGGTCCGAGCGCGTACGGCGTGCACACCGCCTCGACCTTCCAGCCGAGGTGCGGGTACTTGCGGGTCCGGGCGATCAGGTCGCGCACGGTCGCCGGGCTCCCGGCGGCGAGGACCGGGCGCAGGCACCGGCCCTCGTTGCGCCTGCGGTGCAGCCAGACCCGCAGCAGGTACCGCTCGGTCATGGTGACGAGCGTGATCGCCGGGATCGCGACGAAGATCCAGAGCTTGATGTTGTGCGAGGTGAGGGCGATCCCGCCGAGGGCCAGGACGACGGCCGCCGTGAACAGCGAGCGTCCCAGCCGGCGGAACTCCTCGGCGCCCTGGCCGAGCACGGCCGGTGCCCAGGCCCGGGTGACCGCCAGCGCGCCGAGCACCAGCAGCTCGGTGCCGAAGGCGAGAATTCCCCATTTCTCGTGCCAGTCGGCCGCGTCCCGAACTCCGAAGAAGCCGCCTATCCCCGCGACCACGAATGCGGTGGCCACCGCATCGCTGATGATCACGGCACGACGGTACTGCTGTTCCCAGTCGATCCGGATCCGGCTGATTCTCGCGTTTACCGGGCGCTGCCGCGTCGCTTGCGGTGATTGCGCCGACGGAAACGGGCGGACCATTTCCTCTTCCCCCTGCTCCACGGTCCGTTCCAGGTCACCCGTGGGTTCGACGTGCTCGCTCCACACGATTCCTCCCCCCGGGAGGCGGTGCCTCCCGCGCTGTTCCTCCCCTCGGGAGCCCCCGCCTCCCGTTGTTCCGCGCTGTTCCTGACCGCGGGAGACCCCTCTCCCGCGCATGCCAAATCCGGCCACTGCAGCGCTGGTTGAACACTCCGCCGAGGCGCCGGCGGACACGCGCGCCCGGCCGGAGCCCCGAGGTGCGCGGGACGCTGCCGGCCGGTGCTCCGAACGCCCGGAGCCCGGGCTCGGGCGCCGGGGAATCGATCACCCCCACGTCTGCCCCGGCGGACGCGACCACCTGCGGTCCGCGGTGCCGGACCCATTGATCGTCGTGCGTCACTCGTGTCCGGCCGTGGCAGCGAAATCAATCTAGAGCATGCGGGCGCTCCAAAGAGAGGGATATGTGAAACGCGCGCTCGAAATTTGATGCCGGGTCCACAGAATGATCACTTACGCCGGGTTCTCCGAGGTGACGGCGTGCGGGATGACCTGTGCGGACGGGTAATTCCCGGATCCGCGGACCGGCCGTGCCGGAGCCTCCCGCGGGCGCCGGCACGGCCGTGGCCGGGCCGTGGCCGGGGTCCGCGGGAGGGGCGGGGCGGGGAGCACGGGCCGGGCCGTCCGTCCGCCGGCGTACGCCCCGCCCGAGCAGGGCGGGCGCGGCCGCCGCGGGAGCGCACGTCGGCGGAACGGCGGGTGTGCGGCTGCCGTGGAGCCGGTGCGCGTCCGGCGGCCGGCCGGTGCGGCCGCGGCCGTGCCCGGCGCAGGAGCGTGTGCGGACGGTCGCGGCCCGCCCGGATTCCGAAAGGACATTCTGTGGACGGTTCCGCGGGGCCGGTGTTCCGCGGCGGTCGGGCCGTCGGCGACGTGGGCCGGGACGCCCGGCCGGGGCGGGGCGGGGCGGTGTAACGGCCGGGCCGGCGGCGTGTGCGGGGGAGCCGTCCGGGCGTGCTCACCGGTCGACGGGGAGAAGGGTGCGGGCGGACGCGAGAAGGCCGCCCGCGGGGCTCCGCCGACCTGCTGTCAGGTCGGCGGGCCGGCGGACGGCCGGTGGGCGGGCGGGCCGTCACATCGGGGGTGACGGTCCGCCGGGGCGGCGCTCAGCCGCCGAGGCGGGACAGGAGCAGGCGCGCCCGGCGGGTCTTGGCCTCGGCGCGGTTCTTCAGGTACAGCGCGTGCGCGAGGCGGTGCTGCTCGGCCTCCCGCATCCGCTCGTCGATGATGGCGCGCGCGGTGTCGAGGTGGTAGTTCACGGTCGTCGTTCCCCCTGTCGGCGAGGGCCCGCCGATGGCTTCGGCATCGGCCTCAAGGCCCCCTCTCTGCCTATGATTCTACACCACCAGCTGAGACATGCTCACCATTTCCCAGTCACTCGGCGTTGTTTGCCTGCTGTTTGAAGGCCTGTCGGTTGGTGAGCATCAGGTGTGCCGGGTGTGACCGGCGGAGGCCGGGGCCGACACGCCGACGGGGCCCGGCCGGAGGGCCGGGCCCC
>NZ_JBHJRC010000061.1:0-32999 GCF_042261735.1 Kitasatospora sp. NPDC056327
CAGCCTGCGGGGAGGCGCGCGGCGGGACCGGCCGGGGACTTCGGGGGGTCAGGACTTCAGGTAGAGCCAGGCGAGGCTGACCGTCCCGTAGATCGGGTGGATGAACGCGCCGCCGACGTTGGAACCGCGCAGCTGGTTGACGTTCGGGTAGGTGAACGGCAGCACCGGCACGTCCTTCATCACCGTCTGCTCCAGGCCGTACAGCTCCTTGGCCTTGGCGTGCGGCTCGCCGATCTGGTTGATCCGGTCGATCTCCTTGTCGACCTCGCCGTTGTGGTAGCGGGCGGAGTTGAGGTCGCTGTTGGCGCGGCCGTCGAAGGAGAACGGGATCAGGGTGGAGGGCGTCGGCCAGTCGACCGAGCTGGTCTCCTCCCACAGGTCGTACGGGGAGTCGGCGCGGTGCGCCTCGTCCAGCAGGGCCTTGGGGTCGACCGGCTTGGGCACGATGGTGATGCCGGCCTTGGCGAAGCCGTCGACCAGTACCTGGGCGACCCGCTGCCCGTTCGGGGTGTTGGCGTACGCGTAGGTGAGCGAGGCGGGCGGCTGCTTGGCCTTGGCGAGCGCGGCCTTGGCGGCCTCCGGGTCGCCCTCCGGCCTGGCCGGGTTCAGGTCGTACTTCTGCCAGTCGACCAGGGCGGGCGAGCTGAGCGTGCTGGCGAGGTCGCCGGCCCGGCCGCCGCCCTGGACCTGGCGGGCCTGCTGGCGGGGGTAGGCGAGGTTGAGGGCCTTGCGGACCTCGACGTCGTTCACCCGCTCGTTGTTGATCATGAGGTAGGTGACGAAGGCGCCCTGCCGGCCGGAGACGACCAGGTCCTTGGCCTTCGGGTCGGTGTCCACCGTCTGGTACAGCTCGGGGGAGAGCACGGTGGCCGCCGTGGTGGCGTTCTCGCCGCCGTCGCGCCCGGAGAGGATCTCCTGGTTGATGTTCAGCGACTCCTTCCCGAAGGTGAAGACGAACTTCTCCGGGTACTGGCTGCGGATCGGGTCCGTCTCCGGCTTCCAGTGGGGGTTGCGCTCCAGCACCAGGCGGGTGTTCTGGACGTGCTCGACGATCCGGTACGGGCCGGTGGCGAACGGCTGCCGGTCGTAGTCGGTGCCGGTGTCCTTGTCCTTGCGCACCGGCGAGGAGGAGGACTGCGCGGCCATGTACGGCACGTCGGCCTGCGGCTGCGGGAAGTGGAAGACGACGGTGCGGTCGTCCGGCGTCTCGATCGCGGCGAGGTCGCCGTCCTGCGGGCCGCCGTACTTCTTGCGGGCGTCGTCGTAGCTGGCCTCGCCGGTGAGCCACTGGGGCCAGTACGGGGGGCCGACCTCGTAGCCCTTGCCGAAGCTGCGCTGGATGCCGTACTTGACCTGCTGGGAGGTGATCGGCTGGCCGTCCTCCCAGGCCACGCCCTCCTTCAGCCGGTACGTCCAGGTGCGCCCGCCGTCGCTCGCCGTGCCGGTGTCGGTGGCGAGGTCGCCGACCAGCCTGGCCTTGCCGTCCACCACCTGGTACTGGGTCAGCTGGCGGCCCCAGAGCAGCGAGGTGTTGTAGGCGGCGCCCGCGTACACCTTCTGCGGGTCCAGGTGGCGGAAGTCGGTCGCGTTGTAGACGTTCACCGTGCCGCCCTGGCGGGCGCCGGCGACGGCGGGCGCCGGGCCGGCGCTCTCCTTCTCGGTGCCGAGCGCGGCGGTCAGCGGCGAGGCGTCCTTGGCCGCGGCGCCGGGGCCGGCGGTGGAGGAGGTGGTGCCCGCGCCGGCCGAGCAGGACGTCGCCAGCAGGGCGGTCGCGACGACGGCGAGGGACGGTTTGATCCAGCGCATGGCGAATCTCTCCTTGCCCCGGGAGCTCCGGGGCGGTCGGTTGGAACGGGTCGGACAGCGGAGGGAGGGAGGTCGGGGTCCGCCGGGGCGGACGGGCGACGGGCGGCGCGGGGGCCGGCGGCGTCAGCGGGCGGCGCGCGGGTCCAGGGCGTCCCGGACGGCGTCGCCGAGCAGGTTGAAGGCGAGCACGAAGAGCAGCAGCGCGACGCCGGGGAAGAACATGTACGTCGGGTCGGCCTGGAACACCTCGGAGCCGCGGGAGATCATCCGGCCCCAGTCCGGGACGGGCTCGTTGACGCCCACGCCGAGGAACGACAGCACCGCCTCGGCGGCGACGAACGTCGGCACCGCCATGGTGGCGTGCACCAGCAGCTGCGCCCGGACGTTCGGCAGCAGTTCCCGGAAGACGATGTGGAACCCGCCCGCGCCCATCGCCCGGGCGGACTGCACGAAATCCCTTTCCCGGAGCGAGCGGACCGAGGCCCGCAGGGAAAGCGCGAGTGGAATCCAGCCGAACGCGGAGAAGACCAGGACGAGCACCAGGAACTGCATCCACTCCGGTTCCGCGGTGCCCGGATCCACCAGCCGGGACTGGATGACCGGGCTGAGCGCGAGCAGCAGGAGCAGCGTGGGGAACGCCAGCAGGACGTTCGAGAGGAAACCGAAGAGCCGGTCGGTGATCCCGCCGAGGTAGCCCACCGCGACGCCGGCCAGCACCCCGAGGGTGGTGGTGACGGCGGCCGCCAGGAAGGCGATCAGCAGCGAGGTGCGGATGCCGTACAGCAGCTGGGTGAGGACGTCGCGGCCGAGGCCGGGCTCCAGGCCGAACCAGAACTCGCCGGAGATGCCGCCGTTCGGCGCGACCGGCAGACCGCTGTCGCTGAGCAGGCCGGGAACGTTCTGGCCGTAGTGCTCGGTCGGGTTCTTGCCGTACAGCGCGGCGATCAGCGGGGCGCCGATGGCGAGCAGCAGGAAGAGGGCGACGACGCCGAGCGCGACGGCCGCGGTGCGGTCCCGGCAGACGCGGCGGAGCAGGCTCTTCGGGGCGGGCCGCGAGGGGGGTACCGGGGCTTCCGGTACGGCGACTTGTTCGACCACTGCCATGAGAGGCGTACTCCCCGAATTCTGCGCCGCCCCAAGGATGTGAGGGTGCGTCGACGTGCATTTCCCGGCGGCCGTCCCGGGGGTTTCCCGGTGGGCCGCCGATCGCCATCAGATCGGATGCCGGGGAGCTTCCGCAAATCATTCCGAGGGGGGTGTTGAAGTGGTTCGGGTGCTTTGTTTCCGCAATGGTGACGGTTTCATTCCGCCGCAATACTGCCGTAGCACTAGAAAGGGCATAAGCGAACAAAAGGCATGTCATGTCCGCCGCCGTCCCGTATGGTGAGATCTCCGTCACGAACCGCCGGGCATTGGTACGATTCCGGCGGGCCGCGACTGGCGCGCACGGATGGAATCGACCATCGGGAAGCGGCCCCGTGCCGGATCACGACGCAGTTGCCGAGCGCCTGGGCCCCCCGACCTCCCGCTCAGGAGACCGCCATGGCCCCGCAGCCGCACACGGCCGCCACCCCGGCCGCGAACACCGCCTTCCGCGCCGCCCTCGACACCGTCCGCGAGGTCGAGCCGCGGATCGCCGCCGCCATCGGCCAGGAGATCGAGGACCAGCGCGCCTCGCTCAAGCTCATCGCCAGCGAGAACTACGCCTCCCCGGCCGTGCTGCTCGCCATGGGCAACTGGCTCAGCGACAAGTACGCCGAGGGCACCGCCGGCCGCCGCTTCTACGCCGGCTGCCGCAACGTCGACACCGTCGAGACCATCGCCGCCGAGCACGCCCGCGCGCTGTTCGGCGCCGACCACGCCTACGTCCAGCCGCACTCCGGCATCGACGCCAACCTCACCGCCTTCTGGGCCGTCCTCTCCCAGCGCGTCGAGAGCCCCGCCCTGGAGCGCGCCGCGGTCCGCAACGTCAACGACCTCACCGAGCAGGACTGGGCCCGGCTGCGTCAGGAGCTCGGCAACCAGCGGATGCTCGGCATGTCCCTGGACACCGGCGGCCACCTCACCCACGGCTTCCGCCCCAACATCTCCGGCAAGATGTTCGAGCAGCGCAGCTACGGCACCGACCCGGCCACCGGCCTGATCGACTACGACGCGCTGCGCGCCACCGCCCGCGAGTTCCGCCCGCTGATCCTGGTGGCCGGCTACTCCGCCTACCCGCGGCGGGTCGACTTCGCGAAGATGCGCGAGATCGCCGACGAGGTCGGCGCCACCCTGATGGTCGACATGGCGCACTTCGCCGGCCTGGTCGCGGGCAAGGTGCTCACCGGCGACTTCGACCCGGTGCCGCACGCCGACATCGTCACCACCACCACCCACAAGTCGCTGCGCGGCCCGCGCGGCGGCATGGTGCTGAGCACCGCCGCGCTCGCCGAGCACGTCGACCGCGGCTGCCCGCTGGTGCTGGGCGGCCCGCTCTCGCACGTGATGGCCGCCAAGGCCGTCGCCTTCGCGGAGGCCCGCCGCCCCGAGTTCCGCGCCTACGCCCAGCAGGTCGTCGACAACGCGCAGGCGCTCGCCGAGGGCCTGCTGCGCCGCGGCGGCAGGCTGGTCACCGGCGGCACGGACAACCACCTGGTGCTCGCCGACGTCTCCGGCCACGGCCTGACCGGCCGTCAGGCGGAGGCCGCGCTGCTCGACTCCGGCATCGTCACCAACCGCAACTCCGTCCCGCAGGACCCCAACGGCGCCTGGTACACCTCCGGCGTGCGGATCGGCACCCCGGCGCTGACCACCCGCGGCCTCGGCACCGCCGAGATGGACGAGATCGCGGGCCTGATCGACACCGTCCTGCGCGCCACCGCTCCGGCCACCACCGCGGCCGGTGCGCCGTCCAAGGCCCAGTACGCGCTGGACCCGGCGGTCGCCGAGGGCGTCGCCAAGCGCGCCGCCGACCTCCTCGACGGGTTCCCGCTCTACCCGGGCGTGGACCTGGTCTGACCGGTTCCGCACGCGGGGACGGGGGCGCCGCGCCCCCGTCCCCGCCTGTTCTCCCGCACCGGTGACGTTCCTCCGGGGGCGGGGCCGTTCGCCGTGATGGCGACAAACGGATTGTCCGAAAGTCGGGTCGAACGATTCGGCAGCCCCGTTCCGTCGGGGCCGCGGTCAAGTCCGCCCACAAAAGGGCCGGGCGGTGAAATTCTTCCTTCCGAGTTCGCCCAACTCCGCTCCACGGAGAGTAGATTGCGGCGCACCCGGGAGCGCCGGAGTACGGTTGGCGCCAGGTCGGGTCCTGTCCGGATGCCCGGGCCGCCACCCCGGCCCGAGCGGCGGACCGGCCGGGACCTCGCCGGCCCGTCGGGGACGGCCCCCGAGACCGGAGACCGTGCCGACCGGCCGTTCGCACCCGTCCTAGGAGCCGCCCCGTGACCGATGCCGCACTCAGCGCCGACTCGCAGCAACCGGCGGAGCCGGCGGTGCTCGACGACGTCCCCGGGTGGTTCTGGGAGCACGACCGCCACCTGTTCGACTGGTTCCTCGGCCGGCAGGAGAAGGCCGGCCTGACCGGCGACCTCCTGGAACTCGGCGCCTACCTGGGCCGCAGCGCGATCGTCGTCGGCTCGCACCTCCGGGCGGGCGAGACCTTCACCGTCTGCGACCTCTTCGACTCCGACGCGCCGGACGACGAGAACGCCGCCGAGATGGACGGCTCCTACCGCCGGACCCTGACCCGCACCGCCTTCGAGGCCAACTACCTGTCCTTCCACGACCGGCTGCCGGAGATCGTCCAGGCCCCCACCTCGGCCCTCGCCGACGGCCGGCTGGCGCCCGGCACCCTCCGGTTCGTCCACATCGACGCCTCGCACCTCTACGAGCACGTGGCCGGCGACCTCAGGGTGGCCCGGGCCGCACTCCGCCCGGAGGGCGTCGTGGTGCTGGACGACTACCGCTCCGCGCACACCCCGGGCGTCGCAGCCGCCACCTGGGAGGCGGTGTTCAACCACGGGCTGCGGCCCGTCGTGCTCACCGACTCCAAGTTCTACGGCACCTGGGGCGACCCGGAGGCCGCCCAGCTCGACCTGCTGGCACGCCGCGGCACCCTGCCGCACTGCGACATGACCAACGAGACCCTGGAGGGGCACCGGCTGGTCCGCATCGGCGGCAGCGCCGAGGGCGCGGAGCCGTTCCGGGTCTCCCGCCACCACGCCCGGCTGACCGCCGAGGCCGGGCGCCGCGAGGCCGAACGGGTCACCGAGGAGACGCTGCGCACCACCGAGCGCGAGCACGACGAGGCCGTCCGGGACCTCGCCGCCCGCCGCGCCCGCGCCGCCGAGCGCCGCCGCCCCGCCAACGTGGCCAAGCGCGCCGTGGGCGACCTGCTCCCCCCGGTGGTCACCTCCGCCATCCGCCGCGCCCGCCGCGGCTGACCGGGGCGGGCCCGCCGGCGGGACGGGGCGGCCGTCGCGCGCCCCGCTCCCGCCGCCCGCCGCGTCCGCCCGCCGCGTCCGTGTGCCGCCCGCGTTCGCCGCCCGGGCCCGCCCGCCCGGGTGTCCTTCCCCCGCCCGTGCCCGCCCCGTGGCCGTCCACCCGGCCCGCGAGCATCGAAACCGGTACCGCTCAGGGCCGGAAGAAAGCGCTTTTCCGCACGCTCCCGCCGGACCGAGGATGGCAGGCGAACCAGCCCGCCGGGAGGAATCCGTGTCGCCTGTCTCGCCCGCCCAGTCGCCCGTCGACGCCGGACTGCTGCCGCTCACCGCCGAGGAGGGCCCGTCCGGCCTGGCCGTCGGCGGTGTGCCGCTCACGGATCTCGCCGGCCGGTACGGCACCCCGCTCTTCGTCTACGACGAGGAGCACCTGCGCAGCCGCTGCCGGGAGGCCGTCGCCGCGTTCGGCCCGGACAACGTCGCCTACGCCTCGAAGGCGTTCCTCTGCACCGCGATGGCCCGGCTCGCCGCCGAGGAGGGCCTGCTGCTCGACGTCGCGTCCGGTGGCGAGCTGCGGGTCGCGCTGCACGCCGGGGTCGCCCCGGAGCGGATCGTGCTGCACGGCAACAACAAGAGCGAGGGCGAGCTGCGCACCGCCCTCACGGTCGGCCTGCGGCACGTCGTCGTCGACAGCTTCGACGAACTGGACCGGATCGAGCGTCTGGTCGCCGGGGAGGGACTGCCGCCGGCCCGCGTCCGGCTGCGGGTGGCGCCCGGCGTCGCGGCGGGTGCCCACGAGGCGATCCGCACCGGCGGGCACGACTCCAAGTTCGGCTTCGGCCTGGCCGACGGCGCCGCCGCGGCCGCCGTCCGCCGGGCCGCGGCCTCGCCGGCCGTCCGCTTCGAGGGCGTCCACGCGCACGTCGGCTCGCAGGTCCTGGACCCGGCCGAGCTCGCCGACGGTGCCGCCGCGGTGGCCCGGTTCGCGGTGGAGTCGGGGGCGTCCCGGCTCACCGTGGGCGGCGGCCTCGGCGTGGCGTACGTCGCGGGCCGGAGCGCGCCGTCCTTCGCGGTCTGGGCGGAGCGGGTGCGCGCGGCCGTGCGCGGCGCCGGCTGGCAGGGGGAGTTCGGCGTCGAGCCGGGCCGCTCGATCACCGCCCGGGCCGGGCTCACCCTCTACCGGGTGGGCACGGTCAAGCGGATCGCCGGTGTCCGCACGTACGTGAGCGTCGACGGCGGGATGAGCGACAACCTCCGCCCCGCCCTCTACGGCGCCCGCTACGAGGCCTTCCTGCCGCGCTGCCCCGGGGCCGCCCGGCCGCTGCGCGCCCGGCTGGTCGGGAAGCACTGCGAGAGCGGCGACGTCGTCATCGACGACGCGGCCCTCCCGGCGGACCTGCGGATCGGCGACCTGCTCGCCACCCCCGTCACCGGGGCGTACGGGTACGCCATGGCGTCGAACTACAACAAGCTGCCGCGCCCGGCCGTGGTCTTCGTCCGCGACGGCGCCGCCCGGGTGGTGGTGCGCCGCGAGACCGAGGAGGACCTGTTCCGGCTCGACGCCGACGGGCCCGCCGACGCGTTCGCCGAGGACCTCGCCGCGGTACCGGCCGCAAGCCCGGCCGGTACTGCGGCGGCAAGCCCCGCCGTCCGGCACCGGGCCGCCGTCTGACCCGCGCCCCGGCCGTCCGGTCCGCCCCTGACCAGCGACGATGACCTACCCTGGCCCGATGCTGAACAGCGCCCGTCTGCTCGTCCTGCTGGAGATCGCCCGCCGGGGCACCATCGTGGCCGCGGCGCAGGCGCTGCACCTGAGTCCGTCCGCCGTCTCCCACCAGCTCGCCCGGCTCGAACAGGAACTGGGCGTCGCGCTCGTCGAGCGTCAGCCGCAGTCGCTGCGGCTGACGCCGGCGGGCGTCCGGCTGGCCGAGCACGCCCAGGCGATCGCCGACCTCATGGCCGTCGCCCAGGACGACCTGCGCGCCCACTCCGGGGGCACGGCCGGCGTGCTGCGGCTCGGCTTCTTCGCCTCGGCCGGCCTCGACCTGCTGCCCCGCGCGCTCGCCGCCTTCTCCGCCCGGCACCCGCAGGTCGAACTCGAACTCATCATGGGCCAGCCGCACGAACTGCTGCCCGACCTGGAGGCCGGCCGGCTCGACGCGGCGGCGGTCTTCGAGCACCCCCTCGACCCGTGGATCCGGCAGGTGAGCCGCCAGGGCACGGTGGAGGTCGAACTCTACTTCGACGAGCCGCAGTTGGTGATCGTCCCGCTGCGCCACCGGCTCGGGCGGCGGGCCCTGGTCCGGCTCGCCGAACTCGACGGGGAGAGCTGGATCGGCACCCACGGCGGTTCCACCGGAGAGCCGGTGCTGGAACGCGCCTGCGCCGCGGAGGGGTTCCGTCCCCGGGTGCGCTGCCGCAGCGACCACTACCAGGTGACGATCAACCTCGCCCGGGCCGGCATGGGCGTCGCGTTGATCCCGGCCCTCGGCCTGGCCGACAGCGCCGGCGTGCACGTCTGCCGCCTGGACCACCCGCAGCTGCACCGCCGGATCGGTGTGGCCACCCGGGCCACCAACCGCAATCCGGCCGTCCGCGCCTTCCTCGGCGACCTGCGCGCGGCGGCCGGGGAGGTCCGGTCGCTGCTCGAACTGCAGTGGTCCTGACGCCGCGGAGCCCGGGACCCGGGCCGGCGCCGGGCCCGGACGGGCGACGGCCGGCGGGCGCGGTCGGGGAGGTCCCCCGGATCCGTCGCCCGCCTGCTCACCTGCTCACCTGCTCACCTGCCCGCCCACCTGCCGGCCGCTCAGCCGCCCGGTTGCCGCAGCAGCGCGCAGGGCGCGGGCTCGCCGCGCAGCGCGCCCGCCGCGAGCGCCCGCCCCACCTCGCGGATGGCGTGCACCGCCGCCCGCTCCGTGCTCGGTCCGAGCGCCACGTCCCAGTGCGCGATCACCGCGTACGCCACCCGCCGGGTGCCGATCAGCACCCCGGCGTCGGCCCGCACCCCGGTGTCGGTACCGGTCTTGTTGGCCACCAGCAGTCCGCCGGGCAGCGGATCGGGGAAGCACTCGGCGTACGGGTCGTGCTGGACGAGGGCCGGCACCAGCCCGTGATCGGTGTTGGCGCGCATCCACGCCAGCAGCCGCGCCGACGCGCCCGGGGTGACCAGGTCGCCGCGCACGGCCAGTGCGACCAGCCGCGCGAGGTCCCCGGCCGTCCCCGTCGCGAACACCGGGGGCACGCCGGGGCCGCGCACGTCCCGCACCCGGTCGTGCAGGGTGAGCCGGGTCAGTCCGAGGCTCCGGGCCAGCCGCTCGGTGGCGGGCAGGCCGACCAGCCGCAGCAGTGCGTTGGTGGCCGTGTTGTCGCTGACCGAGGCGGTCAGCCAGGCCAGGTCCTCCACCGTCCAGACACCGGCACCCGCGTCCGCGGCGTCCCGCCCGCGCAGGAGCCGCCGCAGCAGGCCGGTGCCCCCGGTCACGTCCCCGTCCTCGATCGGTACCACCGCGTCCGCCCGCAGTTCCCCGGAGTCCAGCCGCCGGGCGACCTCGGCGAGCAGCAGCAGCTTGGACGCGCTGGCGACCGGCAGCTCCACCGAGTCGTCCACCCCGACCGCGCCACCGCCGCCCCCACCGTTCCCGCCGCCCCCACCGAACCCGTCGAACCCGTCGGGCCCCTCCGCGGCCCCGAACCCGAAGCCCGCGTCCACGTCCACCGCCGCGACCGCGAGGGTCAGCGGCAGCGCCGCCGCGGACCTCGCCGCGGCCGCCACCTGCGCCAGGCTCATCGGACCCGCACCACCTCTCCGGCCCGGACCCCCGTCGGCCGCCCGTCCCGCACCGCGATCCTCCCGGCGACCACCACGTCCCCCACGCCCACCGGCGGCAGCAGCGGCCGCTCGAAGGTGGCCGCGTCCCGGACGGTGTCCGGGTCCAGCACCACCAGGTCCGCCACCGCGCCGTCGCGGAGCACCCCGCGTCCGGCGAGCCGGAACCGCGCGGCCGGCAGCCCGGTCATCTTGTGCACCGCCTCCTCGATCGGCAGCAGCCCCTCGTCCCGGCCGTAGTGGCCGAGCACCCGGGCGAAGCTTCCGGCCCAGCGCGGGTGCGGCCGCCCGGGCTTGGGCACGCCGTCCGAGCCGATCATGGAGAGCGGGCTGGCCAGCACCCGGCGGACGTCGTCCTCGCGCATCGAGTGGCTGATGATGGTCACCTCCCCGCGTGAGTCGAGCAGCAGGTCGCAGACGTACTCGACCGGGTCGGTCCCGGCCGCGGCCGCCAGGTCGGCGATCCGCCGGCCCTCCGCGGTGCGGCGGGCCGGAGCGGCGGCGACCGCGATGAGGTCCCAGCCGCCGTTGCCGACGGTGTTCTCCCAGCCGGGCACCCCGCCCGCGATGTCCGCGCGGATCCGTGCCCGAACCTCGGGGCGGCGCAGCCGCTCCAGCAGCGCGCCGATCCCGCCCTCGCACGCCCACGGCGGCAGCATCGCGTGCAGCACCGTGCTGCCCGCCGTGTAGGGGTAGACGTCGCACAGGACGTCGAGCCCGGCCGCGCGCGCCTCCTCCAGCCGGGGGAGGGTGCGCAGGGTCGCGCCCCAGGCGTGCCGGCCGGCGGTCTTGTGGTGCGAGACCTGGAGCGCCGCGCCGGACCGCTCGGCGATCTCCAGCGCCTCCTCCAGGGCCTTCTCCACCTGGGACATCTCGTCCCGCAGATGGGTGACGTAGGGCTTGCCGTGCCGGGCCGCGACGGTCGCGAGCGCGACGATCTCCGCGGTGTCGGCGTAGGTGCCGGGCGGGTAGATCAGACCGGTGGAGAGCCCGGCCGCGCCCCCGGCGAGGGCGCGGTCGAGCAGGTCGCACATCGCGGCCAGCTCCGCCGGCCGGGGTGGCCGGTCGGCGAACCCCATCACCCCGGCGCGCAGCGTGCCGTGGCCGACCAACGAGGCGAGGTGGTTGCGCCGCAGGCCGGGGCGCTGGCCGGCGGCGAAGGCGGCGAAGTCCTCGGCGGGCCGGACCGGGCCCACGCCGAAGGTCACCCGCAGGTGCTCGGTCAGTTCCGGCAGCCGTTCGGGCAGGCAGGGGAACAGACTGCTGCCGCAGTTCCCGCTGATCTCGGTGGTCACGCCCTGGAGGAGCGGTGCGAGCCGCAGCTCCTCCAGGGCGTCCCACGCGGTGTCCGCCCGTTCCGCCGCACCGGCCGCCGGGTCCGGGCCGCCGTCGACGGCGGCCAGCGCGTCCGAGTGCGTGTGCACGTCGACGAACCCCGGGGTGACGACCCGGCCGGCGGCGTCGATGACCGGCACGTCGCGGCCGGCGCCGCCGTCCGCACCGGGCGCCAGCACGGTGACCCGCCCGCCCGCGACCGCGAGGTCGGCGGGCCGTGCCGGTGCCCCGGTGCCGTCCACCAGCAGTCCGCCGCGGACCAGGAGCTCCACGGCCGCCATCACAGCACCGTCGCCAGGAAGGCCCGGGTGCGCTCGTGACGCGGGGCGGTGAACACGTCCGCCGGGCGTCCGGCCTCGACGACCGCGCCCCGGTCCATGAAGACGACCCGGTCGGCGACCTCGCGGGCGAACCCCATCTCGTGGGTGACGACGATCATCGTCATGCCGCTGCGGGCCAGGTCGCGCATCACCCCCAGGACCTCGCCGACGAGCTCGGGATCGAGCGCGGACGTCGGCTCGTCGAAGAGCATCAGGGTCGGCTCCATCGCCAGTGCCCGGGCGATCGCGACCCGCTGCTGCTGGCCGCCGGAGAGCTGTGCGGGGTAGTGGTCGGCCCGGTCGGCGAGGCCGACCCGGTCCAGCAGTTCGCGGGCCTGCCGCTCGGCCTCGGCGCGGCCCCGGCCCTGGACGGCGACCGGCCCCTCCATCACGTTCTGCACCGCCGTGCGGTGCGGGAAGAGGTGGAAGCGCTGGAACACCATGCCGATCCGTTCGCGCTGGCGCTGGATGTCCCTGGGCCGCCGCTCCCGCAGGGTGGTGCCGCCCGGCCCGGCCGGTTCGTAGCCGATCAGCTCGCCGTCGACGGATATCCGTCCGGCGTCGATCTTCTCCAGGTGGTTGAAGCAGCGCAGCAGGGTCGACTTGCCGGAGCCGGAGGGCCCGATCACGCAGAGCACCTCCCCGGACCGCACCTCCAGGTCGATCCCGCGCAGCACCTCCAGGTCGCCGAACCGCTTGCGCACGCCGCGCGCCGAGAGGACCACCTCGTCCGTCGTCACCGTCACTTCCCCGCCCCCTTCTCGCCCAGGTCCGTCTTCCTCGTGCCGCCGGGGCGCAGGTTGCGCAGCACCCGCCGTCCCAGCGCCGGGCGCGTGCTCCGCGCCCCGGGGCTGAACCTCCGCTCCACGGCGTGCTGGGCGACGCTCGCGATGGTGGTCAGCACCAGGTACCAGACCGACGCGACCACCAGCAGCGCGATGACCTCGAAGTTCGCCAGGTACAGATGCTGGGAGACCGTCATCAGATCGGCGCCCGCGATGACCGAGACCAGCGAGGTGGTCTTCAGCATCGAGATGAACTGGTTCCCGAACGGCGGGATGATCACCCGCATCGCCTGCGGCAGCACCACCCTGAGCAGGATCTTCGGGTTGGACATGCCCAGGGCCGCGGCGGCCTCCCGCTGCCCGGGGTCGACGCTCTGGATGCCGGCCCGGACGATCTCCGACATGTAGGCGCCCTCGTTGATCGACAGGCCGAGCAGCGCCGCCACGAAGCCGGTGATCAGCGCGTTCGTCTGCCAGCTGACCAGCTTGGGCCCGTCGAACGGGATCCCGATGCCGATCTCGGGGAACAGCAGCGCCAGGTTGAACCAGAAGATCAGCTGCACCAGCAGTGGCGTCCCCCGGAAGAACCAGGTGTACGCGCCGGCCGTGGCCCGCAGCACCGGGCTCTCCGACAGCTGCATCACCGCCGCCAGCACACCGATCACGATGCCGGCCAGCTGCGAGATCAGGGTCAGCTGGACGGTCACCCAGAGGCCCTCCAGGACCACCCCGTCGAACTGGTACTCCGCGATGACGTCCCAGTGCAGGTTGGGGTTGACGACGACCGTGTACACCAGCCAGACCGCCGCGAACGCCGCGGCCAGCACGGCCACCCACCGGCCGGGCCTGGGCCGCCCGGTGACCCGGAGTTCCAGGTCCTCGCCGGGCGGCGCCGGCGCCGGCACGGTCACGGTCCCGGCTCCCGCGCCGTCGCCCGCCACCGCGCTCACTGCCCGACCGTGTTGACGGTGGCCCGGGCCACGGCGCTGCCGCCGACCTCGTACCGGTCGAGCACCGTGCGGTACTCGCCGGAGTCGATCAGCTCCTGGAGCCCGCGCTGGACGGCGTCGCGCAGCCCGCTCTCCTTCTTGGCCACCGCGATGCCCCAGGGCGCCGTCCCGTACTGCTCGGGCAGCACCCGGTAGGAGGCGTTCTTCTGGGCGAACATCTGCGCCACCGGGTAGTCCACGATGGTGGCGGCGGCCCGCCCGCTGTCCAGCTGCAGCAGGCCGGTCGGCGCGTCCTCGCTCTGCGAGATGGTCATCTTCTCGGCGCACTCGGCGTTCTGCCGCTCGCCGATCTCCAGGTTGGAGCTGCCCTTGGCGAGCACCACCTGCTTGCCGCAGAGGTCCTTGAGGGAGCCGATGCCCAGCGGGTTGTCCCTGGTCGTCATGACGACGCCGCCGGTGCGGAAGTAGTCGACGAAGTCGACGGCCTGGCGGCGCTGCTCGCTGTCGGTCATCGAGGACATCACCAGGTCGAACCGGCCGGCCTGGAGACCCGGGATCAGCCCGTCGAACGAGGCGTTGGTCATCTCCACCCGGAGCCCGAGCCTCGCCGCGATCGCCGCGGCGAGGTCCGGGTCGACGCCGGTCAGCTCGGTGGTGCCGGGCTTGTACATCTCCATCGGCGGATACCCGACGGCGGTGGCCACTCTCAGCACGCCGGCCTGCTTGTACTTGCCGGGCACCAGCTCGGCCGCGGTCTTCCCGGCGGCGTCGCCGGCGGCCGCGCCCGGGGCGGGGGCGGCACCCTGATCGGAACGCCCGCAGGCGGTGGCGGCCAGGGCCACCAGTGCCAGCGCGGCCAGACAACGCAGAGGACGGGGGCGGTTCATCGGCTTCTCCCTCGGGGGCGGCGACGGTCCGCCGATGCTGGCAGCCGCCCCCGGCTGAATGGAAGATGATGAAACTATTGCCCCCTGACCAACCACATATGTACGTCTCTCCCCCCCCGGGGGGGCGGAGAATGCGGAAGCGCCGGCCGGGCCCCCGTGCGGCCGGCGCTCGCGCTCCGGCGCCTCAGCCCCGGGAGGCCCCGGCGCTCTCCGGCGCGCTCTCCCGCGTGCTCCCCCGCGGGGCCTCCTGCGTGAGGTCCGTCGCCCCCGCCGCCGCGTCCGTCCCGGCGAGTTCGCGCCTGACGGCGGCCAGGCCGGGGCTGGCCCAGGCGCTGCGGACGCCCCAGGCGTAGAAGGCCAGGCCGATCACGGCGACGACGAGGAGGTCCCAGCCCTCCGGAAGGTAGCCCTCGCCGCCGAACTCGGTGGAACCGGCCCAGGACACCCCGGCCATCACGAAGAGGTAGGCGATCATCCAGGTGCCCGCCACGAGGTGCGGCTTCAGCTCCCGGAACGGCTTGCGCAGCTCGTACCAGGCCCAGATCGGCAGGCCGGCGGCCATCAGCAGGATCACCTTGCCGGTGAGCGGCCAGCGGGCCCAGTAGAGCACCAGTGAGCCGAACACCATGGCGACCGGGGCGATCACCGGCATGGCGCGCAGCCGGACCGGCCGCGGCAGCTCGGGCGCCAGGCGGCGCAGCGCCATCACGGCGACCGGGCCGGTGATGTACGAGATCACGGTGGCCACCGAGACGATCTCGGCGAGCGAGCCCCAGCCGCGGAAGACCGCGAGGAAGCCGAAGGCGACGACCAGGTTGAGCACCAGCGCCGGGCGGGGGATGCCGGTCCGGGGGTCGACCCGGCCGAACACCTTGGGCAGGTGGCCGTTCTCCTGGACGCCGTGGATCATCCGGGAGGTGGTGGCGGCGTAGATCATGCCGGTGCCGCTGGGGGAGACGAAGGCGTCCGCGTACAGCAGCAGCGCGAGCCAGTTCAGGCCCCACGCGATCGCCAGGTCGGCGAGCGGCGAGGTGTAGCCCAGGCCGCTCCAGCCGTTGGCGAGGTCGCCGGACGGCACGGCGCCGAGGAAGGCGATCTGCAGCACGACGTAGATCACCAGGGCGATCAGGATCGAGCCGATGACCGCCTTGGGCAGTGACCGGCCGGGGTCGCGGGCCTCGCCGGCCAGGTTCAGCGGGGACTGGAAGCCGTTGAACGCCCAGACGATGCCGGAGACGGCCACCGCCGTGAACACCGAGCTCCACCCGTTCGGCGCGAAGCCGCCGTGGTCGGTGAAGTGCCCGGTGTCGAAGTGCGCGAACAGCAGGGCCCCGGCGGTGAGCGTGGGCACGACGACCTTGAACACGGTGATCGCCGTGTTGGTCCTGGCGAACAGCGTGATCGCGAACCAGTTCAGCGCGAAGTACACCAGCAGCAGCACGCTCGCCAGCGCCACACCGCTGACGGACAGCTCCTTCCCGTCGTACAGCCCCCGGGCCCAGCCGAAGTCCCAGGAGCTCATGTACTGCACCGAGGCGGTCGCCTCGCCGGGGATGACCGAGACGATCGCGATCCAGTTGGCCCACGCGGCCAGGTACCCGGCCAGCGAACCGTGCGAGTACTGCCCGTACCGCACCATCCCGCCGGCCTTGGGGAACATCGACCCCAGCTCGCTGTAGGTGAGCGCGATGGTCAGCGCCACGGCCGCCCCGATCACCCACGCCACGATCGACGCCGGCCCCGCCAGCCGCGCCGCCCGCTCGGCCCCGAAGAGCCACCCCGACCCGATGATCGAGCCCAGCCCCACGGCGGTGAGGCTGATGGTGCCGAGCGACCGGCGGTAGTGCTGATGGGATGCCGTCGTCGACTCGGGGTCACTCACCGTATCGGTCCTCTGTCTCGTCGTGTCACTCGGTCTTCCGGACAAACGGAGACAGCCTAGGCGCCGAAATCGGGCGAAACCTCAGATGAGCCTCAAATGCGATCCATTGCACCCGATTGTTTCCATGTCGTGCTCGAACTTCCGTCCTTCGGCGGGGCTGTTCACCGCCTTCCGGAGGGGGTGGCCGGCCCTCCCGGATGTCGCCGGGAAATGGCGCGGGAAAACACGGAAAAGACCTCGGGCCGGACGAATGATCGTCCGACCCGAGGTCTTTTCGCTCTGTGTCCGAGGGGGGACTTGAACCCCCACGCCCGATAAAGGGCACTAGCACCTCAAGCTAGCGCGTCTGCCATTCCGCCACCCGGACCGGGTGTGTGCTCCGGGGGATTTCTGCTCGCCCCCTCGGCGACAGAGAGAACATTACCAGGGTTTCGGGGTGCTTCTCACCTGCGTTTCCCCGGTCGGGATGGTGGGGGTGGTCGGTGCGGATCGGCGGTGTGCGCGAAGCGGTGGTTCGACGGCGGTAAACGGTCGAGTTGCGGTCGGTGAACAGTCGGGAACGGGCCGGGGCGGTCCGACACGGGCAAGTTGTCGACGGTGCCACGGCCCCGGGGGCGGCTCTCCTAGCCTCTGTGCACCGAGGGCGCCATGAGCGGAACGCCTGATTCCCGGGGTCGCGGACGAAGGGCGGCTGGACGTGGAGCGGATCAGCGAGGAAGAGGCGGCGGAGACGCCGGAGAAACGGACGACCGCCGGTCGGAGGGCGGGGAGAGCGGGGAGGGCGGGCGGCGCGGACGGGAAGCCGGACGCGGCGGCGCCCGGCGGTCCCGCGGAGGGCGTCTGGCGGTTCACGGTGCCGGCCGAGCAGGCCTCGGTGCCGCGCACCCGGCACGCGGTGCGCGACCGGCTGCTCGCGCAGGGGCTGGCGGAGATCCGCTACCAGGAGCTGGTGGACGACCTGCTGCTGATCGTCTCGGAGCTGGTCGGCAACGCGGTGACGCACGCCGCGGAGCTGTCGCCGGAGGTGACCACCGAGCTGGCGGTCCGGGGCGGCTGGGTGCGGGTCTCCGTCGAGGACGGCGACCCGTACCGGCCGAAGGCCCTGGTGGCCGACACCGGCCGGACCGGCGGGCGCGGGCTGCTGCTGGTGAAGAGCGTCACGCTGCAGGCCGGCGGGGTCTGCGACGTGGAGCAGGCGAGGGAGGGCGGCAAGGTCATCTGGGCCTCGCTGCCGCTCCCCCGGGAGCGGCGGGACTGAGCGGCGGGACCGGGCGCCGCGACCCGGCCGCCCGGCCCGGGCGGCCGGGACCGGGGCCCCGGCGGCAGCGGCTACCAGTCGTTCCCGGCGATCTCGCGGATCCCCGGCAGGGCGGCGTCGAAGACGGTCCGGAACCACACCGAGAACGGCCGCTCCGCCTCCAGCTCGCGCAGTTCGGCGGCGGTCACGAAGGCGTGGTCGTCGACCTCCTCCGGGTCCGGCCGCACCGGCCCGGTGACCAGGCCGACGAACAGGTGGTTCCACTCCCGCTCGATCAGCCCGGACGCCTCGTCCGGCAGGTCGTAGCGGACGGTGCCCGCCTCGCAGAGCAGCGCCGGCGCGACGCCCAGCTCCTCCGCGGTCCGCCGGGCGGCGGCCACGAACGGCTGCTCGTCGGGGTAGGGGTGACCGCAGCAGGTGTTCGACCAGACGCCGGGGGAGTGGTACTTGCCCAGGGCCCGGCGCTGGAGCAGCAGCCGGCCCTGCCGGTCGAAGAGGAACACCGAGAACGCCCGGTGCAGCCGGCCGGGCTGCTGGTGGGCCCAGAGCTTCTCCGCGGTGCCGATCGTCACGCCCTCGTCGTCCACCAGCTCCAGCAGGATCTCCTCCGGCGTGCCGACGGCCCGCACGACGGCGTCCACGTCCGTCTCCACGTCCAGACCGGTGTCCAGACCCGTGTCCAGGCCGGTGGCGGAGCGGGCGTCCGGACCGGTCCCGGGGCGGGTGGCCGGTCCGGCGGCGGCGGTCGGGTCGGTCGGCAGGCTCTGGGACGGCATGAGGCCTCTTTCGGACAGCTTCGGGAGCATCGGGGGCAACCACGGCACGCACCGGTGGCATCGCGCCCCAGTCTGCCGTACGGGTGGCACCGCGCAGGGGTCCCACGCACAACCGGGCGGGATGGGGGCGCCGGGGGCCGTGTATGACCGTCCGATTAGCAGACCTGTTCGGAATGTGTTCGATCCGTGTTCGACTCCACGGCCGCGTTCGGGCTGGTCGCCGTGGTCGCCTACCATCACATAGGACACCGCGGCCGTACCCCGGCGGCCCCGGCGCGCCACCGCCGGTCACCCGGAAGCGTCCCGGAGCCGCGCGCGGCCGCGCACCGCACGACGGATCAGGAGACCCCGCATGATCGGCCTCGTTCTGGCAGCCGGCGCCGGCCGCCGGCTGCGCCCGTACACCGACACCCTGCCCAAGGCGCTGGTGCCGGTCGACGGGGAGCGGACCGTCCTGGACCTCACCCTCGGCAACTTCGCCGAGGTCGGCCTGCGCGAGGCGGCGATCGTCGTCGGCTACCGCAAGGAGGCGGTGGAGGAGCGCAGGGACGCCCTCGAAAGGAAGTACGGCGTCAAGCTCACCCTGGTCGAGAACGACAAGGCCGAGGAGTGGAACAACGCCTACTCCCTCTGGTGCGCCCGCGACCTCTTCACCGAGGGCCTGCTGCTCGCCAACGGCGACACCGTCCACCCGGCCTCGGTCCAGCGCACCATGCTGGAGGGCAACGCCCGGCTGGCCGCCGAGGGCCGCGCCCCCGGCATCCTGCTCGCCCTCGACACGGTGAAGACGCTCGCCGACGAGGAGATGAAGGTCGTGGTCCACCCGACCGCCGGCATGCGCCGCATCACCAAGCTGATGGACCCGGCCGAGGCCACCGGCGAGTACATCGGCGTCACCGTGATCAACCCGGAGGCCGCCGCCGACCTCGCCGACGCGCTGCGCACCACCTACGAGCGCGACCCGCAGCTGTACTACGAGGACGGTTACCAGGAGATGGTCGACCGCGGCCTGCGGATCGACGTCCAGCCGATCGGCGAGGTCTCCTGGGTCGAGGTCGACAACCACGCCGACCTGGCGAAGGCGCGGGAGATCGCGTGCCAGTACTGACCCGGCTGGTGCCGTCGCCGGTCTTCGTGGAGATCCGCCCCGGCGCGCTGGACTCGCTCGGCGGCATCCTCGCCGACCAGCGGCTGTCCGCCTCGGGCCGGATCGCGGTCGCGATCAGCAACGGCTCGGGCTCGGTGCTGCGCGCCCGGCTGGAGCCCGCGCTGCCCGGCGCCGACTGGTACAGCGTCGAGGACGGCGACCTCGACAGCGCGGTCCGGCTCGCGGACGAGATCCGCGGCGGCGTGCGCGGCGGCCACTACGACACCGTCGTCGCCCTCGGCGGCGGCAAGATCATCGACGTGGCCAAGTACGCCGCCGCGCGGATCGGCCTGCCGCTGGTCTCCGTCCCGACCAACCTCGCCCACGACGGCATCTGCTCGCCCGTCTCCACCCTCGACAACGACGCCGGGCGGGGCTCCTACGGGGTGCCCAGCCCGATCGGCATCGTGATCGACCTGGACGTGATCCAGGGCGCCCCGCCGCGCTTCGTCGCGGCCGGCATCGGCGACATCGTCTCCAACATCTCGGCCTGTGCCGACTGGGAGCTGTCGCACGCCGAGACCGGCGAACCGGTGGACGGCCTGGCCGTCGCGATGGCCCGCTCGGCCGGCGAGAACCTGCTGCGCCACCCCGGGAACCTCCAGGACCGGGGCTTCCTCACGGCCCTCGCCGAGGCACTGGTACTCTCCGGCATCGCGATGAACATCGCGGGCAGCACCCGGCCCTCGTCGGGTGCCTGCCACGAGATCTCGCATGCCCTGGACGTGCTGTATCCCAAGCGGTCCGCCCAGCACGGTGAGCAGGTGGGCCTCGGCGCCGCCTTCGCCAGCTTCCTGCGGGGCGAGCGCGAGCTGACCGGTCTGATCGTGGAGCGCCTGGCGCACCACGGCCTCCCGGTGACCGCGGAGCAGATCGGTTTCACCGAGGCGGAGTTCACCGATGCGGTGCACTACGCTCCGAACACCCGGCCGGGCCGCTTCACCATCCTTGAGCACCTCGACCTCTCCCCTTCCGCAATCAGGGACGCGTACGCCGACTATGTCCAAGCCGTCAACAGCTGACCGCTCCGCCGCGGGGTCCACGCCGCCGCCGGTGGACCTGACCCGCCGGCCCTCGATCGAGGAGCTGCGCGCGGTGATCCACCCGGCGGGCATGCTCCAGCGCCGCAGCGCCGAGCACTGGGCCGGCCGGCTCTACATGCGGAAGATCTCGCTGCGGATCACCCGGGTGCTCTCCACCGTGACGGTGATCACGCCCAACGGCCTGACGTACCTGATGATGCTCACCGGCATCCTGGCCGGCGCCGCGCTGATCGTCCCGGGGATCACCGGAGCGGTGCTGGCGGCCCTGCTCATCCAGGTGTACCTGCTGCTCGACTGCGTGGACGGCGAGGTGGCCCGCTGGCGCCGGCAGACCTCGCTCACCGGCGTCTACCTGGACCGGGTCGGCCACTACATGTCCGAGGCGGCGCTGCTGACCGGCCTCGGCCTGCGCGCCACCGACCTGCTCCACCGCGAGGGCTCCGCCGCGCAGTGGGAGTGGGCCTTCCTCGGCACCCTGGCCGCGCTCGGCGCGATCCTGATCAAGTCGGAGACCGACCTGGTCGACGTCGCCCGCGCCCGCAGCGGCCTGACGGCGGTCGAGGACAGCGCCTCGGTGCCGCGCTCGGCCGGCGTCGCCAAGGCCCGCCGGGTCGCCTCGCTGCTGAAGTTCCACCGGCTGGTCGGCGCGGTCGAGGCCTCGCTGTTCATCCTGGCCGCGGGCATCGCCGACCTCGTCCACGGCGGTCTCTTCTTCACCCGGATCGCGGTCGTCGTGCTGGCCGCGATCGCCATGCTGCAGACCGTCCTGCACCTGCTGAGCATCGTCCTGTCGAGCAGGCTCCGGTGAGCGGCGCGACGGGGACCGGCCCCGGGGAGAGCGCCGTGCGGACCGGCCCGGCCGGCGCCGAGGCCTTCCGGCTCGGCGCGGTGATCATCACCATGGGCAACCGCCCCGAGGAACTGACCGCGCTGATCGAGTCGGTCCGCGCCCAGGAGGGCCCGGCCGTCGAGCTGGCCGTGGTCGCCAACGGCGCCCCGCTGCCCCCGCTGCCGCCGGGCGTGCGCTCGGTCGAGCTGCCGGAGAACCTCGGCATCCCGGGCGGCCGCAACGTCGGCATCGAGCTGTTCGGCCCCGACGGCCGGGACGTCGACGCGGTGCTGTTCCTGGACGACGACGGCCGGCTGCCCGGCACCGACTCGGCCCGCCTGCTGCGCGAGGCGTTCACCGCGGACCCGGCCCTGGGCATCGTGAGCTTCCGGATCGCCGACCCGGACACCGGCGTCACCCAGCGCCGGCACGTCCCCCGGCTGCGCGCCAGCGACCCGCTGCGCTCCTCCCGGGTGACCACCTTCCTGGGCGGTGCGAGCGCGGTGCGGTGCGCCGTCTTCGGGAACGCCGGCCAGCTGCCCGCCGAGTTCTTCTACGCGCACGAGGAGACCGACCTCGCCTGGCGCGCGGCGGACGCCGGCTGGGCCATCGACTACCGGGCCGACGTGGTGCTCCACCACCCGACCACCTCGCCCGCCCGGCACGCGACGTACTTCCACAACGTGGCCCGGAACAGGGTTTGGCTCGCCAGGCGGAACCTTCCGGGCCCGTTGGTGCCTCTATACCTGGGAACCTGGTTCCTGCTGACGCTGGCCCGCCGCCCCTCCCCGGAGGCGTTCAAGGCCTGGCTCGGCGGGTTCCGGGCGGGCTGGCGCGAACCCTGCGGTGCGCGGCGGCCCATGCGATGGCGTACCGTTTGGCGACTGACCAGGCTGGGCCGACCGCCGGTCATCTGATCCGTCCGGCGACCGGACGCCAGATCGGTCGCCAGGCCGGTTCCACACCGGCCGCACTCCCCCCGAGATCCGAGTGGATCCCCATCGGCGCAAGGCCGGCGGACCCCCGCCGACCGGCTCGCCCCGACGATCCCGCGCGAAGGACGAATGTGTCGACAGTGAGTGAACCCGTCAGCCTCTCAGCCCCGAGGGGGGCGGACGCGGGCCTGACCCCCAAGCAGCTTGCGGACAAGTACGGCCTGACGGTGAGCGGCAGACGGCCCGGTCTGTTCGCCTACTCCAGGCAGCTCTGGGCCCGGCGTCACTTCATCTGGGCCTTCGCGACCGCGCGCCTGGTGGCCCAGTACACCGACGCCAAGCTCGGCCAGATCTGGCAGGTCGTGACCCCGCTGCTCAACTGCGCGGTGTTCTACCTCGTCTTCGGCGAGATCCTGAGCAACAAGGACGACAACCCGTACTACGTCGCCTGGCTCTGCATCGGCGTCTTCATCTTCCAGTTCACCCAGAACGCCGTGCAGTCCGGCACCCGGGCGATCGCGGACAACCTCGGCCTGATCCGGGCGCTGCACTTCCCGCGCGCCTCGCTGCCGATCGCGTTCACCGTGATCCAGCTCCAGCAGCTGCTCATCTCGATGGTCGTGCTGTTCGCGGTGGTCCTGCTGAACGGCATCGAGCCCGGCCGCACCTGGATCCTGGTGGTCCCGGCGCTGGTGCTGCAGTCGATGTTCAACACCGGTGTCGCCCTGATCTTCGCCCGGGTCGGAGCCAAGACCAGCGACATCTCCCAGCTGATCCCGTTCGCGATGCGCGCCTGGCTGTTCCTCTCCGGCGTCATGTACAGCATCACCGACAAGATCAAGGAGTGGCCGGAGTTCTGGCAGAAGGTGATGGAGCTCAACCCGGCCTCCGTCTACATCGACCTGGTCCGCCACGCGCTCGCGCCGATCATCTACAACAAGCACCAGCAGCAGTTCCTGGAGTTCCCCCCGCACCAGTGGAAGTACGGCATCGCCTGGGGTGTGGGCATGCTGGTCATCGGATACGTCTTCTTCTGGAAGGCTGAGGAGGAGTACGGCCGTGGCTGACACCGACGTGCGAGGGACCGAACTGCGCAAGGACCTGAAGGACGCCGCCCCGCTCCGCAAGGTGTTCGACGCGGACGTCGCCCGCGAGCCCACCGTCGTCGTCGACGACGTGCACATCGTCTACCGGGTGCACGGCGCCGGCTCCGGCAAGGGCAGCGCCACCTCGGCGCTCAGCCGGATCATCAGCCGCAAGCGCGGCTCCGGCGTCCGCGAGGTGCACGCGGTGAAGGGCGTCAGCTTCACCGCGTACAAGGGCGAGGCCATCGGCCTGATCGGCTCCAACGGCTCCGGCAAGTCCACCATGCTGGCGGCCATCGCCGGTCTGCTGCCGACCGAGAAGGGCGGCATCTACACCAACGGCCAGCCCTCGCTGCTCGGTGTCAACGCCGCGCTGATGAACGAGCTGACCGGCGAGCGCAACGTCGTCCTCGGCTGCCTGGCCATGGGGATGTCGCCGTCCGACGTGCGGCGCCGCTACCAGGACATCGTCGACTTCTCGGGCATCAACGAGAAGGGCGACTTCATCTCGCTGCCGATGCGCACCTACTCCTCCGGCATGGGCGCCCGTCTGCGCTTCGCGATCGCCGCGGCCAAGACCCACGACGTGCTGCTCATCGACGAGGCCCTCGCCACCGGCGACCAGGCCTTCCAGAAGCGCAGCAAGAAGCGGATCACCGAGCTGCGCGAGGAGGCCGGTACGGTCTTCCTGGTCAGCCACGACAACGCGTCGATCCGCGAGACCTGCGAGCGGACCATCTGGATCGAGGCCGGCGAGCTCGTCATGGACGGCCCGACCGAGGAGGTCGTCCGCCGCTACGAGCGCGGCGAGCGCCCGTAGCGCCCCACCCGACCGCGCGGCGGGGCCGGTTCCGGAGCAGATCCGGCACCGGCCCCGCCTCGTTCGTGCGCCCCCGCCCGGCCCGCCGTGCCCCGGGTGGCCCGCCGCCGCCCGGGTGAGCGCCCCGTGCGCCGGGTGAGGCGCTCTTCTCCGGCGCGGACGACGGTGTCAGGCTGTGGGCGCGGGGGTGGTGTGCCGGACGTGACTCCCGTGATCGGACGCGTGTCCGACTCGGGCCGATCACCGGAGCGGTGTAGAACGGGGGAGTGACAGCAGTGTCGGCTTCGGCCCAGCCCAGTAGTGAGTCCCCGCCCGGGGACGGCCGCCCGGAGGGGAGCGCCGCGGAGGCGGCGACCCTGGCCAAGGCGAGCGCGGAGAACTTCCCGGTCGCCCCGTTCTTCCTGCCCGCCGCGTGGCGCGACGACCTCATGACGGTCTACGGCTTCGCCCGGCTGGTGGACGACGCCGGGGACGGCGACCTCCCCGACCCGGCCGGCACCGCCGCGCTGCTCGGCGTACCCGGCCCGCCCCCGCCGCCCGCGCCCGGCACCGCCGAGGACACCTCCCCGGCCCGCCCCGGCCCGGCCGAGACGGCCTTCCGGCTCGCCCTGCTGGACGGCCTGGAGCGCGACCTCGACCGGGTCTTCGAGACGGCCCTCGACCGGACCGGCGCCACCGAGGCCCCCCGCCACCCGCTGATGCGCCCGCTGGTCCCGCTGGTCGACCGGCACGGACTCACCCCGGAGCCGTTCCGCCGGCTCGTCCAGGCCAACCGGGTCGACCAGACCACCGACCGCTACCCCGCCTACGAGGACCTCCTCGGTTACTGCACGCTCTCCGCCGACCCGGTCGGCCGCCTGGTGCTCGCCATCGCCGGCGTCGCCACCCCCGAGCGGATCGCCATGTCCGACGCGATCTGCACCGCCCTGCAGATCGTCGAACACCTCCAGGACGTCGCCGAGGACCGCGCCCGGGGCCGGATCTACCTGCCCGCCGAGGACCTGGAGCGGTTCGGCGTCACCGCGGACGACCTCGCCGCGCCCGCCGCGAGCCCGGCGGTGCGCCGGCTGATCGCCTTCCAGGCCGACCGGGCCCGCACCCTGCTCGACCGCGGTGCGCCATTGGTAGGTACGGTTCGGGGGAGGCTTCGACTGCTCCTGGCGGGATTCACCGCAGGTGGCTACGCGGCCCTGGCGGCCGTCGAGGACGCCGGGTACGACGTACTCGCCCAGCAGGCGAAGCCGGACAAGCGCCGCCTCGCAGCGAGGGCGGCGGCCATCTTCGCGAAGGGAAGGTGAACGCCCGCGTGGCGGCATCACCACTGGCGTCGGCGCCGGTCATGGCGGCCTACCGGTACTGCGAGGCAGTGACCGGGCTGCAGGCCCGCAACTTCAGCTACGGCATCAGGCTGCTGCCGGAGCCGAAGCGGCTGGCCATGTCGGCCCTGTACGCGCTCGCGCGGCGGGTGGACGACATCGGCGACGGCGACCTCCCGGAGGACCGCAAGGCCGAGGCCCTGCTGCGCACCCGGGAGCTGCTCGGCGAGGTCCGGGCCGGCTCCGTCGCGGAGGACGACACCGACCCGATCAAGGTCGCGCTCGCGGACGCCGCCCGGCGCTTCCCGATCCCGCTCGGCGGCTTCGACGAGCTGATCGACGGGGTCGAGATGGACCTCAAGGGCGCCGAGTACCAGACGTACGAGGAGCTGAAGGTCTACTGCCGGTGCGTGGCCGGGTCGGTCGGACGGCTGTCGCTCGGCGTCTACGGCTGTGACGACCCCGAGCGCGGCGCGCGCTACGCGGACACCCTCGGCCTGGCGCTCCAGCTCACCAACATCCTGCGCGACCTGCGCGAGGACGCCCTGAACGGCCGTACCTACCTGCCCGCCGAGGACCTCGTCCGGTTCGGCTGCCAGGAGGGCTTCACGCGGTCCAGACCGCCGGTCGGCGCCGACTTCACCGGCCTGATCGCCTTCGAGGCGGGCCGCGCCCAGGCCGCCTTCGAGGAGGGCCTGCGGCTGCTGCCGATGCTCGACCGCCGCAGCCGGGCCTGCACCGCCGCCATGGCGGGCATCTACCACCGGCTGCTCGGCCGGATCGCCGCCGACCCGGAGTCGGTGCTGCGCGGCCGGGTGTCGCTGCCGGGCTGGGAGAAGGCGTACGTGGCGCTTTCCGGGCTCGCCGGGGGGCGTTCTTGATTCTCGCCACAGTTCTGTCACGCTGTGTCAACGGGGAATCACTGATGGACAGAGCCCTGTTGACCGCTGTGCCGGACCCGACCGCACTGGTCCCCGCTCCGGCCCCACTGACCAAGGGCGCTCCGGCCACGACCGGACCGGGCGCGGCACGCGAGGGGGAGGTCCGATGACCGGGCGAGCCGACTCCGCGCGCCCGGCCGCCGTCGTGGTCGGCGGCGGCCTCGCGGGCGTCACCGCCGCACTGCGGCTGGCCGAGGCCGGCCACCGGGTCACCCTCGCCGAGGGCCGCCCCCGGCTGGGCGGCCTGGCCTTCTCGTTCCAGCGCGGCGAGCTGACCGTCGACAACGGCCAGCACGTCCACCTCCGCTGCTGCACCGCCTACCGGGGCCTGCTGGAGCGGCTCGGGGCCCAGCGCCTGGTCCGCCTCCAGGAGCGCCTGGAGGTGCCCGTCCTGGGCGTCTCCGGGCCCGCCGGCGCACCGGTGCGCACCCTCGGCCGGCTCTCCCGCGCCGCGCTGCCCGTGCCGCTGCACCTGGCGGGCAGCCTGGCCGGCTACCCGCACCTGGGCCCGGCCGACCGGGCCCGGGTGGTCCGCGGCGCGCTCGCGCTGCGCCGCCTCGACCTCGCCGACCCGGCGCTGGACGCGGTCTCCTTCGGCGACTGGCTGCGCCGCAACGGCCAGAACGCCCGGACCCTCGCCGCGCTGTGGGACCTCGTCGGCGTGGCCACCCTGAACGCGCGGGCCGACCAGGTCTCGCTGGCGCTCGCCGCCATGGTGTTCAAGACCGGTCTGCTCTCCGACCCGGGGGCCTCCGACATCGGCGCGGCCTCCGTCCCGCTCGGCACGATCCACCACGACCGGGCGCTCGCCGAACTGGAGCGCGCCGGGGTGAAGGTGCTGCTGCGGGCCCGGGTGACCGAACTCAAGCCGGCCGTCCCGCAGCACGCCGTCCGGCTGGAGGGCGTCGACGAGCCGCTCGCCGCCGAGACCGTGGTGCTGGCCGGCGCCCAGGACACCGCGGCGGCCCTGCTGCCGCCGGACGCGATCGAGCGGCAGGACCGGCTCACCGCGCTGGGCACCGCGCCGATCCTCAACGTGCACGTGATCTACGACCGGCGGGTGCTGCGCCGGCCGTTCTTCGCCGCGCTCGGCTCACCGGTCCAGTGGGTCTTCGACCGTACCCCGCACTCCGGCCTGGCCGGCACCGCGCTCGGCGCGGCCCACCCGGACGCCCAGTACCTGGCGCTGTCGCAGTCCGCCGTGCAGGACGAGATCGACCTGCCGGTGGCCGAGCTGCGCCGCCGCTACCTGCCGGAGCTCGCCCGGCTGCTGCCCGCCGCCGGCGCGGCCGGGGTGCTGGACTTCTTCGTCACCCGGGAGCGCACCGCCACCTTCGACCCGGCCCCGGGCACGGCCGCGCTGCGGCCCGGCCCGCGCACCGCCGTCCCCGGCCTGCTGCTGGCCGGCGCGTGGACGGCCACCGGCTGGCCCGCGACGATGGAGGGGGCCGTGCGCAGCGGCCACGCGGCCGCCGACGCGGCCCTCACCGGCGGCGGCCCCCGGCCGGTGGACCGCGGTGACGGGAGGTGGCCGAGGTGACCGGCGCCCCGCCCGCCGCGGGCCGCGGCGAGCCCGCCAGAGCCGGCGGTCACCCCATCGGTGCCGGCGGCGCGTCCGCCCGTGCCGGCCGTGGCCCCAACGGCCGCACCACCACCGCCAGCGTCAGGCCGTCCCACGCGGCCAGGCCCCACCAGGGAGAGGGAACGTACGTGGAGTCACGCATCGGCACGGCCGTCGGAGGCACGGCACATGCCGAACCGGTCTCGGTGCCGGAGCTGCTCAACCGCACCCGCGCGCTCTGCACCCCGCCGCTGAGGGCCGCCGTCGCCCGTCTGGCGGCACCCATGGACACCGTCGCGGCGTACCACTTCGGCTGGATCGACCGGGACGGCACCCCGGCCGCCGGGGACGGCGGCAAGGCCGTCCGCCCGGCCCTGGCGCTGCTCTCGGCCCAGGCGACCGGCGCCCCGGCGGAGGCCGGGGTGCCCGGTGGGGTCGCTGTTGAACTGGTGCACAACTTCTCCCTGCTCCATGATGATCTGATGGACGGTGACGAGACCCGGCGCCACCGGGCCACCGCCTGGACGGTCTTCGGTCCGGCCCAGGCGATCCTGGTCGGTGACGCCCTGGCCACGCTCGGTACGGAGGTGCTGCTCGACGCCGCGAGCACCGGCGGCGCCAGTGCCACCGACGCCGCGCGTGCCGTCCGGCTGCTCAACACCGCCAGCCGCCGGCTCATCGACGGCCAGGCGATGGACGTCGCCTTCGAGCAGCGGGACACCGTCAGCGTCGCCGAGTGCCTGGAGATGGAGGGCGGCAAGACCGCGGCGCTGCTCTCCGCCGCCTCGGCGCTGGGCGCCGTCCTGGCCGGGGCCGACGACCGGGTCTCGGACTCCCTCCAGCGCTTCGGCGAGCACCTGGGCCTGGCCTTCCAGGCGGTGGACGACCTGCTCGGCATCTGGGGCGCCACCGAGGTCACCGGCAAGCCGCACTGGGGCGACCTGCGCCAGCGCAAGAAGTCCCTGCCGGTCGCCGCCGCCCTCGCCGAGGGCGGTCCGTCCTCCCGGGAGCTGGCCGAACAGCTCGCCGACCCCAAGGGGCGCGGCGAGGAGAGCGAGACCGAGCTGGCCGCCCGCGCCCTGCTGATCGAGAAGGCCGGCGGGCGCGCCTGGACCCAGGAGGAGGCCCGGCGCCAGCACACGAGTGCCCTCGCCGCGCTGGACGAGGTACCCATGCCCGATGTGGTGCGCGAGCACTTCGTCGCACTCGCCGAATTCGTGGTGGTACGAGAGAGGTGACGTTACGTTGACAGCAACCGCGGACGGCCGGCTCGACCCTGAGTACGATCCCGAGCCGGCCGCGGTGGGCGGCCTCCCCCCGGCGCTGATGGGCGCCGGGCGGCGGCAGCCCGAGGGGTCCGCGCCGCCCGCCCCGGCCGGCCGGACCGAACAGCAGGACGGGGCCGCCTCCGTGGAGGAGGCACTGGCCCGCGCCACCACGCACCTGCTCTCCCTGCAGAGCTCCGAGGGGTGGTGGAAGGGCGATCTGGAGACCAACGTCACCATGGACGCCGAGGACTTACTGCTCCGGCAGTTCCTCGGGATCCGGACCGAGGAGCAGACCAAGGCCACCGCCGAGTGGATCCGCTCCCAGCAGCGCGAGGACGGCACCTGGTCCACCTTCCACGGCGGACCGGCCGAGATCTCCACCACCGTCGAGGCGTACGTCGCCCTGAAACTCGCCGGTGACGACCCCGGCGCCCCGCACATGCAGGCCGCCGCCCGCTGGATCCGCTCCGCCGGCGGCATCGCCGCCGCCCGGGTGTTCACCCGGATCTGGCTCGCGCTCTTCGGCTGGTGGCCCTGGGAACGGCTGCCCGAGATGCCGCCCGAGATCATGTTCCTGCCGAAGTGGCTGCCGCTGAACATCTACGCCTTCGGCTGCTGGGCCCGCCAGACCATCGTCCCGCTGACCATCGTCTCCGCGCACCGTCCCGTGCGCCCGGCCCCCTTCCCGCTCACCGAGCTGCACACCGACCCGGACGACCCCTTCCCGGTCCGCCCGCTCGCCCCCGCCACCAGCTGGGACGGCCTGTTCGAACGCCTCGACAAGGTCCTGCACGCCTACCACCGCCGCGCACTGCGCCCGCTGCGCCGGCTCGCGCTCTCCCAGGCCTGCCGCTGGATCGTCGAGCGCCAGGAGGCCGACGGCTGCTGGGGAGGCATCCAGCCGCCCGCCGTCTACTCGCTGATCGCCCTGCACCTGGAGGGCTACGAGCTCGACCACCCCGTGATGCGGGCCGGACTCGCCTCCTTCGACCGCTTCACCGTCCACACGCCGGACGGCCGCCGCTGGCTGGAGGCCTGCCAGTCCCCGGTCTGGGACACCTGCCTGGCCACCGTCGCCCTGGTCGACGCCGGCGTGCCGGCCGACCACCCGGCGCTGGTCTCCGCCGTCGACTGGATGCTCGGCGAGGAGATCACCAAGCGCGGCGACTGGTCCGTGCAGCGGCCCTCGCTCGCCCCCGGCGGCTGGGCCTTCGAGTTCGAGAACGACACCTACCCGGACATCGACGACACCGCCGAGGTGGTGCTCGCCCTGTGCCGGGTCGCCCACCCCGACCCGGCCAAGGTGGCCGGCTCCGTCGACCGGGCCGTGCGCTGGAACCTCGGCATGCAGTCCAAGAACGGCGCCTGGGGCGCGTTCGACGTCGACAACACCAGCACCCTGCCGAACAAGCTGCCGTTCTGCGACTTCGGCGAGGTCGTCGACCCGCCGTCCGCCGACGTCACCGCCCACGTGGTGGAGATGCTCGCCGAGGTCGGCCAGGGCCAGGACCCGCGCACCCGGCGCGGCGTCGAGTGGCTGCTGCGCAACCAGGAGACGGACGGCTCCTGGTTCGGCCGCTGGGGCACCAACTACATCTACGGCACCGGCTCGGTGCTGCCCGCGCTGGTCGCCGCGGGCGTGCCGGCCGGGCACCCGGCGATCCGCCGGGCCGTGCGCTGGCTGGAGGACCGGCAGAACACCGACGGCGGCTGGGGCGAGGACATGCGCTCCTACGAGGACCCGGAGCGGTGGGCCGGGCGGGGCGACTCCACCGCCTCGCAGACCGCCTGGGCGCTGATGGCGCTGCTGGCGGCCGGGGAGGGGCCGGACGGCCGGGCCAACCCCGCCGTCGAACGCGGCGCCGACTGGCTGGTGCGCACCCAACTGCCCGAGGGCACCTGGGACGAGCCCCAGTTCACCGGGACCGGCTTCCCCTGGGACTTCTCCATCAACTACCACCTCTACCGGCTGGTGTTCCCGGTCACCGCGCTCGGCCGCTACCTGCACGGCAACCCCGCCCCCGGCCGCCCGGCCGCCGGTCCCGCGGCGATCGGGGCGTCCCGGTGACCGCTGCCCCGCTGCTGGTGCTCTGCGCGCTCGGCCCCGAGGTATGGGCCCTGCGCGGCGGGGACTGGCGCGGCGCGTCCGGCGGCCCGCCCGTCGTGGTCCGCACCGGGGTCGGCCGGCGGCGGGCCTCACAGGCCGTCAGAACCCTGCTCACCGCCGCCCCGGGCGGCTACGGCGCCGTCGTGGTGGCCGGTTTCGGCGCCGCCGTCGCACCGGGAATAGCGCCGGGCGACATCATCGTTGCCGACGGGGTGCGCGATGCCGAGGGGAACCACTTCGCCGTCGACTCCGGCCCGGAGCTCACCCGGGCCCTGACCGTGCGCGGCCTGACCGCGCACACCGGTGTGCACCACACCGCGGACCACGTGGTGCGCGGCCTGGAACGGCGGGCCCTGCACCTCCAGGGGGCCCTCGCCGTCGACATGGAGGCCGCCGCCGTACTGGCGGCCCTGCACGAGCTGCGCCCCGCCCTGCCCGCGGCCGTGCTGCGGGTCGTGGTCGACACGCCCGAGCGGGAGCTGCTGCGCCCGGGCACCCTGCCGGCCGGCGTCCGCGCCTTCCGGACCCTGCGGGCCGCGGTGCCCGCGCTGGTCGACTGGCACCTGCGCAACGAACGACCGGACCGTGGCCGCCCCGCGCCCACCGCCCTCGACCACCCCACATCCTCGACGCTCCCCCAGGAGGCGAGCTAGCCATGGCCATGCCGCTGCGCCAGACCGTGCGGGTCGGCACCTACCTGCTGCAGCAGAAGCTGAAGCGACGCGACAAATTCCCGCTGATCGTCGAACTGGAACCGCTCTTCGCCTGCAACCTGGCCTGCGAGGGGTGCGGCAAGATCCAGCACCCGGCCGGCGTGCTGAAGCAGCGGATGCCGGTCGCCCAGGCGGTCGGCGCGGTGCTGGAGTCGGGGGCCCCGATGGTCTCGATCGCCGGCGGCGAGCCGCTGATGCACCCGCAGATCGACGAGATCGTCCGGCAGCTCGTCGAACGCCGCAAGTACGTGTTCCTCTGCACCAACGCGCTGCTGATGCGCAAGAAGCTCGACAGGTTCACCCCCTCGCCGTACTTCACCTTCACCGTGCACATCGACGGGCTGCGCGAGCGGCACGACGCCTCGGTGGCCAAGGAAGGGACCTTCGACGAGGCGGTGGAGGCGATCAAGGAGGCCAAGCGGCGCGGCTTCCGGGTGACCACCAACTCCACCTTCTTCAACACCGACACCCCGCAGACCATCATCGACGTGCTCGACTACCTCAACGACGACCTCAAGGTCGACGAGATGATGATCTCCCCGGCGTTCGCCTACGAGAAGGCGCCCGACCAGGAGCACTTCCTAGGCGTCGAACAGACCCGCGAGCTGTTCCGCAAGACCTTCGCGGGCGGCAACCGGCGCCGCTGGCGGCTCAACCACAGCCCGCTCTTCCTGGACTTCCTGGAGGGCCGGGTCGACTTCGAGTGCACCGCCTGGGGCATCCCCAACTACTCGCTGTTCGGCTGGCAGCGGCCCTGCTACCTGATGGCCGACGGGTACGTGCCGACCTACCGGGAGCTGATCGAGAAGACCGACTGGGACAAGTACGGACGCGGCAAGGACGCCCGGTGCGCCAACTGCATGGCGCACTGCGGCTACGAGCCGACCGCGGTCCTCGCCACCATGGGCTCCCTCAAGGAGTCCCTGCGGGCGATCACGGAGACCGTGAACTCCGGCCGGAGCCGCTGAGCGACACCGTCGGCGGG
>NZ_JBHJRC010000062.1:0-32197 GCF_042261735.1 Kitasatospora sp. NPDC056327
CCCGCCGGCACCGGCGGGCGGGCAGCCGAGACCGGGGCGGGCGGTCAGCCCGAGGCGCGCGGACCCACGCCGTGCAGCAGGGTGTCGACGATCCGGGCCGCCAGGGTGTCCGGGTCGGCGTCGACCGGCCCCGCGCCGCCCTCTCCGTGCAGGGCCTCGCCGATGAGCGCGTAGAAGACCCGGCGCACCCACTCCAGGTCCGCGTCCGGGGCGATCACGCCCTCGGCGCGGATCCGGCCGAGCAGCTCGACGCAGCGGCGCGCGATGTCCTCGTGGGTGCGCGCGGCCCGCTCGGACTGCTCGGCCGCCGGCCCCAGTGCGAAGCCCCAGGCCGCCTTCACCCGCAGCACGTTGGCCGTCGCCCGGTGCAGCGCGACCAGCGGCGGGGCGGTCTCCGGGTGCCCGTCCTCGATCGCCTCGGCGAGCTTGACGGCGGCCTCGGCGGCGAGCGCGTCGATCAGCGCCTGCCGGTTGGCGAACCTGCGGTGGACGGTGGTCCGGGTGACCCCGGCGGCCTCCGCGATCTGCTCCATGGAGGCGCCCGGGGTTCCGGCGAGAACGCGCTCCGCCGCCGCGAGGATCGCGCGGACGCTGCGTTCGGCGTCGGCGCGCAGCGGCCGCCCGGGCGTGTTGCTCATCTGTCTGCCTCCAACTCTGCGTATCGGGGAACGGTACAGCGGGGAAACGGCTCGCCCACTAACTGAAACAATAGTGTCGCAGATCAATGATTATCCGATACTCTCGTGTCACAGTTCGCGAGACAAGGAGCACCATCGTGCGCACGGCCACCACTGCTCTGATCACCGGCGCGTCATCCGGCCTCGGCGCCGAGTTCGCCGCCCAGCTCGCCGCGCGCGGCCACGACCTCGTCCTGGTCGCCCGTTCCGCCGACCGCCTCCACGACCTCGCCGAGCGCCTCGGCGAGGAGCACGGGATCACCGCCCACGTCCTCGTCCAGGACCTCTCCGTCCCCGACGCCGCCCGCCGGGTCGGCGCCGAGCTCGCCGACCGCGGCCTGACGGTGGACCTGCTGGTCAACAACGCCGGCTTCGGCACCTGCGGCCCGTTCGAGACGATCGACGGGCAGCGCGACCACGACCAGCTGATGGTCAACGTCGTCGCGCTCGTCGACCTCACCCACGAGCTGCTGCCCGGCATGGTCGCGCGCGGCAAGGGCGCGGTGATCAACGTGGCGTCCACGGCGAGCTTCCAGCCGACCCCGTACCTCGCCGTCTACGGGGCGTCCAAGACCTTCGTGCTCAACTTCAGCCTCGCGCTGCGCCAGGAGTACCGGCGGCGCGGCATCCGCGTCCTCGCCTTCTGCCCGGGGCCGGTGGAGACCGAGTTCTTCAACGTCATCGGCACCCGGAAGGCCGCCGTGATGGGCAGCTTCGCCACCCCCGGCCCGGTCGTCCGGGCCGCCCTGCGGGCCCTCGACGCCGACCGCTCCTACGTGGTGCCCGGCCTCAGCAACCAGATCAGCGCCCACCTCACCCCGCGCCGGCCGCGCGCCTTCGTCGCCGCGATAGCGGAGCGGATGTCGCGCGGGGTGCGCGACGCGATGGCCGGCGGGCGCGCCCCGGAGCGGGTGGGCTGACGGGCGCCGGCCGACGGCGCCGTGCGGACGGACGGCTGGTGGGCGGACGGCAGGGGGGCGGAGGCCGCCCGGCACTGCGCTCACGGCGGCTCCCTGCCGCGCCCGCCGGGAGAGCTGCTCGCCTCCTGGCGGGCCGGCCCCGCCGCCCTGATGTCCGTCCCGATCGGCCCGGCCGCCGCGCTCACCGGCTCCCGCCCCGGGGCTCGGCCGGATCCGCGATGGCCGGGACGTCGCGGACTCCCTCCCCGGGCCTCGCCCCCGGTTCCGGCTTCCGGGCGTCGGGTGGCGGCGGCCCGGCCGGACGGTGCGGCGCCGGAAGTTCCTGCACGACTCGTTGTGGGGGAGTCGGGGGGCGGATACTCCGTGTTGACACGCCCGGCATCGACCCGGCCACCGCACGGGCGGTGCCGGAGCTCCAGGCCGCTCCGGCGCGTACCGGGGCGCGTCGGGCGCGGTGCGGTTCGCCGGGGGCGCGCCGGGGCGAAAATCGCTTGACCCGGTCGCGGGGTGCCGTTGCACTGTGGCCCGGGTGCCACGGCCGTGGCACCCGGTGACCCGGGAGGCAGCGGTGGCAATGGAGATACGTTCCACGACCGAGCAGGACCGCGAGGTCTACATCGACACCCTCCTCGCCGCGTTCGGGCTCTTCCCCGGCCCCACCACCGAGGACGGCGGCGGTGCGTGGTGGTCGGCGGTGGAGCTGGACCGCGGCGTGCTGGCCGTGACGCCCGAGGGACGGCCGGTCGGCACCGCCGGCGCGCACTCCCTGGAGCTGACCCTGCCCGGGGAGGTCGTCGTCCCGGTCGCCGGGGTGACAGCCGTCGGCGTCCTGCCCACGCACCGGCGCCGGGGCGTCCTCACCGGGATGATGCGCCACCAGCTCGCCGAGGTGCGCGAGCGGGGGGAGTTCCTCTCGGTGCTGCTGGCCTCCGAGGCCGTGATCTACCGCAGGTTCGGCTACGGACCGGCCACCTACACGGGGCGGCTGACGGTCCCGCGCCACCGGGCCGCGCTCGCGGCACCCCGCGCCGGGGCCGCGGACGCCGGCTCCGTCGAGGTGCTGCGGAGCACCGAGTGCCGCGACATCGTGGAGGAGGTCTACGACCGCTACCGCCGCGTCCAGCCCGGCGCGGTCTCCCGGCCGCACCGCTGGTGGACGCTCCGCGCGGGGCAGCCCCCGATCTCCCCGGCGCCCCGCTTCATCGCCCTCCACCGGGACGCCGACGGCGTCCCGGACGGCTACGCCTGCTACTGGCTCGGCGACCCCGACCCGGTGACCAGGGCGATCACCCTGACGGTCGACGAGACCGTCGCGCTCGACGACACCGCGTTCACCGCCCTGGCCGGCTGTCTGCTCGCCCACGACCTGGTCGGCGAGGTCGTGTTCAAGCACCTCCCGGCCGACCACCCGCTGCGCTGGCAGCTCGCCGACTTCCGCGCGGGCACGGTGAGCCAAAGCATCGACTGGCTCTGGATCCGGCTGCTGGACGTCCCGCGCGCGCTGACCGCCCGGGGCTGGTTCGCGGACGGGGAGATCGTCCTGGACGTCGCGGACGGGTTCCTCGGCGAGCCCGCCCGCTACCTGCTGACCGTCCGCGACGGAAAGGCCGAGTGCGTCCGGACGGACCGGGAGCCCGACCTCTCCCTGGACGTCAGCGACCTGGGCTCGATCTACCTCGGCGGCACCACCCCGAGCACCCTCGTCCGCGCCGGGCACGTCCGCGCCCACCACCCCGCCGCCGCGGCCCTCGCCGACACCCTCTTCCGCCCCGACCGCGCCCCGCACTGCCTCCACTGGTTCTGACGCGGCACGCCTACGGCCCGCCGCGTCAGGATCGGAGCGGCGGGCCGTTTCGGCGCTTCAGGCGTCGACGGTGGCGGCGTAGGTGGTGAAGGCCTGCCAGGCGTCGGGGGTGAAGGTGAGGTGGGGGCCGCTCTTGTCCTTGGAGTCGCGGACGAGGACGGCGGTGGTGGTCTCGGCCACCTCGACGCACTCAACGCTCTCGTTGCTGCTGTAGCTGCTCTTGACCCACACGGGCTCTGACATGTCTACCGCTCTCCCAGGATCTTCTCGATCAAGGCGAGTGACTCCGTCAGATCCAGAGCCTGCGCCCTGATGCTGCTGTACCGTGCGTTCATAATACGGACCTGGTCGGGGTCGATGATGAGCCGGTTGACGTGTTGAACCTCCACGAAGGCCACGGGCGGCCTGTCCTTGGGCGTGATGATGGTGAACGAGCCTCCCATGCCTGCGTGATGTGTCCTTTCGAGTGGCAGGATCTGCAGTTCGAGACCTCGCATGCTGCTGACTTCAAGTAGGCGCCGCAGTTACTTCTCGTGAATGTCCCAGCCGCCGACGGGGCGCCGCAGAACGCTCTCGTCCACGACCCAACTCATCAGCGGTAGTGGTGAGCGAGTCAGGATTTCCTGTCGCGCCATTCGGGCGGCCACCCACTTCTCGACCTGCTCCTCCGGCAGCACGGGTCGACGCATCTCGAACAGGGCCCGCGTGTGATCTTCGATCTGAAGCAGTCCTGGGACACCGAGTACGCTGAAGCTGTTGAGCTCGACGGCTTTGGACTCCTCTTCGGTGAACGCCTTCGAGAACGCGGGGTGCCGGGTGCTCACCCGAATCTTCGCCTTCATGACATCGTCCGCGATGGCCTTCAACAGGCCTCCCGCGCCGAGAGGTTCATCCGCGGCGTTGAGGAACTCGACGCGCGGGGTTCGTCGGCCTCGCTCGATCGCACCGATCAGGTCTTCGCCGTACCCCAGCCTTTCGGCCATCTCGCGCTGTGTCAGTCCCGCGCGCTCGCGCAGGATCCTGATGATCTTCCCCACCGCGCTGTAGAACTCCGAGACGCCCTCGGCGTCACCCACCGGTTCGTCGCTGTCGAACACGACCCTCATGATCCCGCCCACTGTGAACCCTCCCATTCGTTCGTGGCCGCGCCATGGCCGAGTCTGTGCGCAAACCGAATGTGCTTGCATGGACACTCTCCGTGCCCGGCGATGCCGTGGTCAGCGTACGGCTGACCCGCCACGCTTTGTCCAATGAGGGCCGAATTTCCCCCGGTAGCCCCACCCCGCGCGCTCGCAGCGCGCGCCCCTGTCGGCCACCCCCAAGCAGGCGATCATCGGATGCCGGCTTTCTCGACGGGAGTTCGCCTTCTGCGGGATCAACTCCGCTTCTCCAAAGGCCTGTCGATCCACTCGGCTGATCGACGCCGGTGCCTCGATCTGCGGGCCGCCGGCTGTAGGGCGGGAGGGGCCGTCATCGTGCGGGTCCGGTCCGGGCGGGTTCCCCGCGCGGGAAGTCGGATCCGCCGACTTCCCGCGCGCCGTTCATCGTTCGGTCGTCTCCGCCCGGACCCAGTCCAGGTACGCGGGGCTGCCCGCGACCACCGGGACGGCGACGACCTCCGGGGTGTCGTAGTCGTGCCGCTCGCCGATGAAGGCCGTGAGCGCGTCGGCGAGGCCGGCCCGGGTCTTGAGGTCGATCCGCCACTCGGGTGCGTCCTGGACCTCGCCGTCCCACCAGTACACGGACCGGACCCGGTACACCTGCGCGCACGCCGCCAGCCGTGCCCGCACCACGTCCGCCGCGAGTGCGCGGGCCTTCGCCTCGTCGTCGTGGGTCGTGGTGATCACCAGGAGGCCGTCGCCGCTGTTCGTCATGCCGGAAGCCTAGGCGCGGGGCGGGTGTGCGGCGCGGGCGGTCAAGAGAAGGTCACTGTTGTTCGTCACCATGCCGAAAGCCCGGATCCGGCGGTAACCTACTCACTTACCCAGCGGGGGACTCGCCCAAGCCGTCCTGAAGTCGCCATTTCTGACACGCACCTGACGAGTCGTCATCTGCGTGTGTCCGAGGGAGTACCTATGTCCCGGAGCCGCAAGCTCCACCGCCTCAGCAACCCCGACTCCGCCGAGCGCCGCGCCCAGCGCATGCTGTTCCGGCACCTCCGCGACGACACCAACGCGAACCGTGGCCGGATGGCGCGACGGGTGCGCGAGCTCCAACTCCTGCTGGCGATGGACCCGATCGAGTTCGAGCAGCTGATCGCCCGGCTGATGGAGTCGATGGGCATGAAGGTCGAGCTGACGGCCCGGTCGAAGGACGGCGGGGTGGACGTCCGCGGCGTCGACACCGACCCGTTCCGGGGCGGGAACGTGATCGTGCAGGTCAAGCGGTACCGGGACACCGTGACGCCGTCGGCCGTGCGGGACCTCTTCGGCACGCTGCAGCACGACGCGGCGGCGACGAAGGCGGTGCTCGTCACCACCAGCAAGTTCGGGCCAAGCTCGCACCAGTTCGTGTCCGGCAAGCCGATCACGCTGATCAACGGCTCCGAGCTGGTCGGACTGCTCAAGCACCACGGGTTCCACGAGGTGTTCGCACCGGCCTACGAGGAGGCGCGGACCGACGCGCCGGCCGATGCCGCCGGACAGTCGGAGATCGAGGTGGCCGCCGAGCCCTCCCGCCTCCTGCTCCACTGGACCGGCGAGGAGGAGTACGACATCGCCGCCCTGCTCTGCCAGGGCAACCGGGCGCTCTCGGACGACCACCTCGTCTTCTACAACAACGCCTCCACGCCCGACGGTTCGGTCCGGCTGGTGACCGGCTACGAGGACGCCAACGCCTGCCTGATGGTCGACTTCGAGGCGCTCCCCGCCGAGGCCGACCGGCTGGTCGTGATCGCCGCCGCCGACACCGAGAACCACCCCGGGGCCACCATGGGCGGGTTCGCCGGACCGGCGCTGATCCTCGAAGCGGGCGCCGACCAGGACGCGGCGGTCGTGCACCTGGCGGACGGCGCGGAGTCCAACATCGCGATGCGGCTCGGCCGCTTCGACCGCGACGACGCCGGGAACTGGGACTTCACCCCGGCCCTCGCCGGCTACCCGGGCGGTCTGCGGCAGGCGGTCGTCGCTTACGGCCTGGAGGTCGCCGAGGAAGCGCCGGCGGCCGCGGGGGCGTAGCGCCCGGGCCCGCGCGGGAAGTCGGCGGTTCCGACTTCCCGCGGAGCGGTCGGCGGACGGGCGCCGCGACGCTCGGCGGGCCGGGGACGACGCATCCGGGTCGGGCAGTGCCGGGCCCGGCTCGTCCTGCGCGACGACGAGCACGTGGGCGCCCGTCCCCGGACGGGCGCCCGCCCGGACACCGGCCCGGTCGTCCCCTGCGACGGGTCCGGGAGGGCGACGCCGGACACCGCCGCGTGCGTGCCCGCGTCGAGCACCCCCCGCCCGCAGGTGGAACCGGGCGATCCATGTACCTGTCCCCACCCCGACCACTGAGGACGGTTTCAGGTCCTGCCGGGGACGGGCCGGAGTGCGGGGTGCAACTGGTGCTCGGGGGCGAGGAGTTCGATTCCGAGCAGGCGGCCCTCGGCGTCGAAGTCGAGGACGAGGTCGCCGGTGGTGTCCTCGACGAGCAGTTGCCGGACCGCCGCGCCCGGGGCGATCGGGACCAGCCGGAGATAGGCAGCGGGGGCTTCGGGGTCATGGGTGACGTGCACGGGTGCTCCTCGTGATCGCGTGCGCGGGTGGGCGGCGCCCGGTTGCGGTCACCAGGCGGCCTCCTGGTAGTCCTTGAGGAAGACGCCGGAGAGCGGTGCGCCGGCCTCGCCGCGGACGATGGGGTCGTAGACGCGGGCGGCGCCGTCGACGATGTCGAGCGGGGTGCGGAAGCCGGTGGCGGCGAGCCGGGCCTTCTTGGGGGCCGGGCTCTCGTCGGTGATCCAGCCGGTGTCGACGGCGCACATGTGGACTCCGCGGGTGGCGAGCTTCTCGGCGCTGGTGCGGGTCAGCATGTTGAGGGCGGCCTTCGCCATGTTGGTGTGCGGGTGGCCGGCCGTCTTGTTGCGGACGGTGAACCGGCCCTCGACGGCGGTCACGTTGACGATGTAGCGGCGCGGGTGCGGCGAGGCGAGCAGCAGCGGGAGCAGCCGGTCGCAGAGCAGGGCCGGGGCGAGCGCGTTGACCAGCTGAACCTCCAGGACCTCGGCCGGATCGAGCGAACCGAGCTGCGCGGACCAGGAGTTGGCGGCGGCCGGATCGGGCAGCAGTCCGGCCTCGTCGACCGTGCCCGGCAGCGGGAGTGCGGCCGGCGGGGCGGCGGAGGCCGGGGCGAGTCCGGCGGTCGGCCAGGCCGGGGCCAGGGCGGGCATCGGCCGGAAGCCGGGCGCGTGCACGACGGTGCCGGCGTCGCCCGCGGGCAGGCCGGCCCGCTCCCCGGCGGCCAGCAGCGCGTAGGACTCCGGCGGGCGGCGGAGGGTCTGCGCGGCGTTGTTGACCAGGATGTCCAACGGCCGCCCCTCGGAGAGCAGTCGGTCGGTGAGGCCGATGACCTGGCGCGGGTCGCGCAGGTCGATGCCGGCCACGGTGAGCCGGCCCCACCAGGTCTCGCTGCCCTCGGCTGCGCGGAAGCGGCGGACGGTGTCGTGCGGGAACCGGCTGGTGACGACGAGTTCGGCGCCGTCGCGGAGCATCATCAGGGCCAGCTGGAAGCCGATCTTCACCCGGCCGCCGGTGAGCAGCGCGCGGCGCCCGCGCAGGTCGGTGGAGAGGGCGCGGCGGGCCCGGTTGTCGGCCGCGCAGGCGCCGCAGAGCATGTGGTAGAAGGCGTCCAGCTCCCGGTACGGCTGCTTGCAGACGTAGCAGCGGCGTCCGAGGCGCAGCCTTCCGGCGCTCGCGGGCGGCCCGGCCGGGGAGGCGAGCGGGGCGTCCTCGCGGCGGTCGCGGGCCCCGGTGGCGGTGGCGGCGAGCAGCGCGGCGTCGGCGGCGAGGGCGGCGGCACGCTCCTCCCGGCGGCGGCGCCTGCGGCTCTCGCGGTGGAAGGACTGGAGCTGGCGTTCGGCGTGCAGCCGGGTCTGGTGGTCGGTGGGCAGCGCCCGCAGCCGACCCAGGGTGCGGCTGAACGCGGCCAGTTCCTCGGCCGTGACCTCCGGGTCGGCCGCCGTTCCCGTGTCGTCCCGGACTGTCATGTCCGCCCCCTCGGTGCGCCGTCGACGTGCAAGTCGGAGCCGCTCCTGGGCGGGCTCCGGCCTGGGGGACTGTAGTCGATCGCCCCGGCGCACGTGCTCGAATATCCGGTGGTCGCGACCCGGGGGAGGCGGCGGCAACGCGGGTGCGGCCGGCGTCGGGGCGCCCCCGCTACGGCGCCGGGACGGCGGGCACGGTGGCGTTCGCCGGAACCGTCGCCGGAACCGTCGGTGGGAGGGTCGGCGGCGCGACGGTGACCGGCGGGACGGTGATCGGGCTGACGTGCGTGGGCTGGGTGCTCGGGCCGCCGGGCGGGCCGCTGAGGAGGACGTCGTCGGCGAGGTAGGGGCCCTGCCCGTACCAGCCGTGCAGCCGGACGTTGACGGAGGTGGTCGTCGGCCCGGTGGTGAAGGTGGTGGTCAGCTCCTGCCAGTCGGTGGCGTCGGGCGTCCAGACGGTCGGGCCGGTGAAGCCGTCGCCGGCCACGCCGAGGTGGACGAACCGGCCCTTGACCCAGGCGCTCAGCGTGTACGTGGCGTTGGGCGCGACCTTGACGTACTGCTCGCACTGCGCGGTGTCCGAGTCGCTGACGGCGCCGCGCAGCGCGTACCAGTAGGTGCGGCCCTCGCCGACCGGCCTCGCGGTCGTCGCGCACGTCCACGGGCTGAGCACGCCGCTGTCGAACCCGCCGTTGCCGAGCCGGTTGTCCCCGGCGGCCCCGGCGTTCCCGGCGAGCGTGGTGAGTCCGGCGGTCAGGGCGGCGGCGGTGACGATCCCGGACAGTTTGACGCGGAGGGCTGGCGGCCGGCGCCGGGAGGTGTCGTGTCGTGGCGAGCGTGGCATGGGGGTGCCTCTCGGGGACGGGGGGCCGCCGCCCGCCGCGCGCGGGGGGAGGTGACGCGGGGCGGGCGGCGGCGGGGGGAGGTGGTCCGGTGGGCGTGCTGGTTCGCCGGGGGGTGTACGCGGTACCGAGCATCAAACTGGACCGGATCGCCCGGACACGTCAAGGGCCCTCGGTGCATTCGGAGGCAAGTGGTGGCAAGGCTTACGCGGAGCTTAAGGTTCCGCCCGCCAGGGCCCGTCGAGGGCTCCGGCCCGCGCCCGATCCGTCCCCGGCTGCCGGCTCGGCCCTGCCCCGCTTCCCGGCCCCTGCCCCGCTTCCCGCCCATGTCGGGCGTCCGGCCGGTGTCCGGTTCCTGGAAGGGGCTCGCCGGGCCGGGTGGCGGCGCCTAGGGTTCCGGGATGACGAACGGAACGGGCCGGGACGGCCTGCGGATCGCCTTCTTCGGAGACTCGTTCACCCAGGGGGTGGGCGACCCGGAGTTCCGCGGCTGGGCGGGCCGGGTGATGACGGACTGCTGGGCGGACCTGGCGTCCGGGCCGGCCGCGGTGACGGTGTTCAACCTCGGTGTCCGGCGGCAGACTTCGGCTGACGTGCGGGTGCGCCTCCACGGCGAGGCGCGGGTGCGGCGGCAGCCCGGCGCGGACCACCGGCTGGTGCTGTCGGTGGGCAGCAACGACGCGACCGAGGAGGACGGCCGGCCACGGGTCGCGCCGCGCGACTGCCTGGAGAACGTCGCCGCACTGCTGGACGGCGCGCGCGGCCTCGGCTTCGCGCCGCTGGTGGTCGGACCGCCGCCGGTGGTCGGTTCGGGCGCCGCGCACCTGGAGCGGCTGCTGGAGCTGGCGGAGGGGATCGCCGGGGTCTGCGCCGGGCGCGGGGTGCCGTTCGCCGACGTGACCCGGGAGCTGGCGGCGGACCGGATCTGGCGGGCGGAGGCGCTGGCCGGGGACGGCGCGCACCCGGGCGCGGGCGGGTACCGGCGGCTCGCCGACCTGGTGCTGCGGGGCGGGTTCCGGGAGTGGCTGACGGGGCACCGGGAAACGGGGAGGGCGGAGGGGGCGCAGGACGGGGCGGGAGCGGAGGAAGGCGCGGGGACGGCGGGTCCGGCTTGACCTAGAGCGCACTCCAAGGGAGAGGCTGTTCCCGTTGATCCGACCGACGTCGGCGCCACGGGGCCGACAGCAGTGAGGAGTACCGTCATGCGCAACGCCACGCTCGGCACCGAGGGTCCCGAGGTCGGGGTCGTCGGCCTCGGCTGCATGGGGATGACCTGGGCCTACGACGTCCACAACCGTGACGACGAGAACGCCGTGCGGGTGATCCGGCAGGCGCTGGACCTCGGCGTCACGCTGATCGACACCTCCGACATCTACGGCCCGTACAGCAACGAGGAGGTGGTCGGCGCCGCCCTGGCCGGCCCCCACCGGGAGCGCGCGGTGCTCGCCACCAAGGTGGGCCTGGTGCCGGGCAACGGCGAGGAGCGGGTGCTGCGCAACGGCCGCCCCGAGCACATCCGCCGGGCGATCGACGACAGCCTGCGCCGGCTGGGCACCGACCACGTCGACCTCTACCAGCTGCACCGGATCGACCCGGAGGTGCCGTTGGAGGAGTCCTGGGGCGCGCTCGCCGAGGCGGTCGCGGCCGGAAAGGCCCGCCGGATCGGGCTCTCCGAGGTGAACGTCGAGGAGATCCGGCGCGCGCAGGCCGTCCACCCGGTGGCCTCGGTGCAGAACGAGCTGTCGCTGTGGACCAGGGACTCGCTCGCCGAGGTGCTGCCGTACACCGAGGAGCAGGGCATCGCGTTCCTGCCGTTCTCCCCGCTCGGCCGGGGCTTCCTGACCGGTGGCATCGCGTCCTTCGACGAGCTGCCGGCCGACGACTTCCGCCGCGGGCTGCCGCGCTTCCAGCAGGAGGCGCTGAAGGCCAACCTGGCGTTGGTGGAGCGGGTGCGGGAGGTCGCGGCGCGGGTCGGTGCGACGCCCGCGCAGGTCGCGCTGGCCTGGGTGCTGGCGCAGGGGCGGTACGTGCTGCCGATCCCGGGCACCAAGACGCCGAAGTACCTGGCGGACAACGCGGCGGCGGCCGACCTGGTGCTCTCGCCCGCGGACCTCGCCGAGCTGGACGCGCTGCCGGAGGCGGCGGGCGGGCGCTACTGAAGTCCGCCGCCGGTCGGCCGTCGCAGGGGTGCTCGCCCGTCCGGCCCGCTTCCGGGCCCGTGGACGACACCGGCGGACGGCCGCCCCGGCCGCCCCGGCCGCCCCGGCCGGCTCGGCGGCCGTCGGGTGCGCGTGCCCGGACGCGGGGCGCTGCCCGAGTGCTGCTGGCCCGCGTCGGCCGACGCGCCGGCCGGGGTCCGCGCTCCGGTGGGGAACGGACCGCCGGTGGGCGGTCGGGAGGCGCCGCCGCGAACCGGGTGCCGGGTGGGGGCGTCGGCCCCGGTGCGGGCGCGGGCGCCGGGGTGCCCGCCGTGGGTGCCCGCCACAGGTGCCGGGTGCGGGCCGTGGCGGGGGAGGTGGATTCGGTGTCAGACGGTCTCCGGGCCGGTCGGCGGTTGCTCCTGGACCCAGATCTGCTTGCGCCCGGTCTCGCCCGGCGACCGCACCGGGGAGGCGATCACCCGGTCGAGCCGGAAGCCGAGTCGGCGGGCCACGCCGGCGCTGGGGGTGTTGGCCGGGTCGCAGTGGATCTCGACCCGGTGGATCCCGGGCAGGGCGAGCGCCGCCGCGGCGACGGTCCGGGCGGCGGCGGTGGCGATGCCGCGTCCGCCGTGGCCGGCGTCCAGCCAGTAGCCGATCTCCAGCGCGCCCGGTCCGATCCGGCCGTGCAGGCCGAACGAGCCGATCACCCGGCCCGGTTCGGCGTCCGGGACGGCCAGGTAGATGAAGTCGGTGCCGGCGTCCCAGGCGGCCGCGCCGGCCGCGGTGAGCTCGGCGGTCCGGGCGGCGGAGGGCGCCTCGGCGGCCCACTCCAGCCAGGGCCGCAGATGGTCGAGGTTGGCCCGGACGGCGGCGTTGAGCGCGGGCGCATGGTCCGGGGAGCGCCGCCGCAGGGTGATCCCCCCGGCCGGCCGCAGCAGTTCGGGCGGCCGGCCGGGGGGGAGGACGTTCGTCGTGCCGGGGGCCCCGCACGGTGGTGGTGGCATGACGTGATTCATGACAGCGATTATGTCGCCGCCCTGTACCTGTCACCACGGGCCACCACAGCGCGCCGGCACGCTCCGGGGGCGTGTCAGAGGCGGATCAGGACTTCGTCGAGATCCTTGCGCCGCAGGTCGGGCACGCGCGCCCCCTCGGCGGGGTAGCCGACCGGGATGACGTAGGCGGCCCGCTCCTCCTGCGGCCGTTCGCACACCTCGTTGAGGAACTTCATCGGGCTCGGCGTGTGGGTGAGGGTGGCCAGGCCCGCCTGGTGCAGCGAGGCCAGCAGCAGGCCGACGGCGATCCCCACCGACTCCTTGGTGTAGTAGGGGCGCGGTGACTGGGGGCCCTTGTGCACCTCGAAGACGACGATCACGGCCGGCGCGTCCTCCAGGAACGGCTTCTGCCAGTCGGTGCCGATCGGCGCCAGTGCGGCCAGCCACTCCTCGGAGGCCCGGTGCGCGTAGAACTCGCGCTCCTCGGCCTCGGCGGCCTCCCGCAGCCGGCGCTTGCGTTCCGGGTCGGTGATCACCACGAACCGCCAGGGCTGGACGTGTGCGCCGCTCGGCGCGGTGTTGGCGGTGCGGACCGCCCAGTCGACCACGCCGTCCGGGATCGGTCGGGTCGAGTAGTCACGGACGGTCCGGCGCTGCGCCATCACGTCGTGGAAGGTCCTGCCGCGGGCCTCGGCCTCGTGGGCGGGCACGGTCATCGGGGTGAGCGGGACGGTCGGGTAGGACGTCCCGGCTGCTGCGCTGTCGAGAGCGGTGCTGTCAACCATGGGCGACAGCACAGCACATGACGGCGGGCCGGGGAAGAGGTCTGGACCTTGTCCGTGATCCTTCCGGACTCCGTCCCGCTCCCCGTCCCCGGCCCGCCACCGTCCCGTCCGCGGTTCGCCGCCGCGTCGTCCGCGGTTCGAGCCCGCGTCCGTGCCCGGCTACAGCTCGCGCACCTGCCCGCCGCCGACCTCGATCCGCCGGTTCACCGCCACCGTGTCCAGCATCCGCCGGTCGTGCGTGACCAGCAGCAGCGTGCCGGTGTACGAGCCCAGCGCCGATTCCAGCTGCTCGATCGCGGGCAGGTCCAGGTGGTTGGTGGGCTCGTCCAGCACCAGCAGGTTCACCCCGCGGGCCTGCAGCAACGCCAGCGCCGCCCTGGTCCGCTCGCCGGGGGAGAGGGTGTCCGCCGGGCGCAGCACGTGCACGGCCTTCAGGCCGAACTTGGCCAGCAGGGTGCGCACCTCCTCCGGCGCGAGCTCCGGGACGGCGGCGGCGAACGCCTCCAGCAGCGGCTCCCCGCCGAGGAAGAGCCCGCGCGCCTGGTCCACCTCGCCGACCACCACGCCGGAGCCCAGGACGGCGCTGCCGGAGTCGAGCGCGAGCCGGCCCAGCAGGGCGGCCAGGAGGGTGGACTTGCCCGCGCCGTTGGCGCCGGTGATCGCGACCCGGTCCGCCCAGTCGATCTGCAGGTCCACCGGGCCGAGGGTGAAGTCACCGCGCCGGGCGGTGGCCCCGCGCAGGGTGGCGACCACCGAGCCGGAGCGCGGCGCGGCGGCGATCTCCATCCGCAGCTCCCACTCCTTGCGCGGCTCCTCGACCACGTCCAGCCGCTCGATCATCCGCTGGGTCTGCCGGGCCTTGGCGGCCTGCTTCTCGGTGGACTCGGTGCGCATCGCGCGCCCGATCTTGTCGTTGTCGCTCGACTTGCGGCGGGCGTTGCGGACGCCGTTCTCCATCCAGCCGCGCTGCATCCGGGCCCGGGCCTCCAGGCCGGCCTTGGTGTCGGCGTACTCGTCGTACTCCTCGCGGGCGTGCCGGCGGGCGGTGGCGCGCTCCTCCAGGTACGCCTCGTAGCCGCCGCCGTAGAGGTTCACCTGCTGCTGGTGGAGGTCCAGCTCCAGCACCTTGGTCACCGTGCGGGCCAGGAACTCGCGGTCGTGGCTGATCACCACGGTGCCCGCGCGCAGACCCTTGACGAAGGCCTCCAGCCGCTCCAGGCCGTCCAGGTCGAGGTCGTTGGTGGGCTCGTCGAGCAGGAAGACGTCGTAGCGGGAGAGCAGCAGCGAGGCGAGGCCGGCCCGGGCGGCCTGGCCGCCGGAGAGCGCCGTCATCGGGAGGTCCAGGGAGACCTTGAGGCCGAGGGAGTCGGCGACCTCCTCGGCGCGCTCCTCCAGGTCGGCGCCGCCCAGCTCCAGCCAGCGGTCCAGGTTCACCGCGTAGGCGTCGTCGGCGCCGGGCACGCCGTCCACCAGGCCCTGGGTCGCCTCGTCCAGCGCGGCCTGGGCGGCGGCCACCCCGGTGCGGCGGGCCAGGAAGTCGCGGACCGACTCGTCCGGCCGGCGCTCGGGCTCCTGCGGGAGGTGGCCGACGTTGGCGGTGGCCGGGCTGAGCCGCAGCGAACCGCCCTCGGGGCTGTCCAGGCCGGCCAGCAGCCGCAGCAGGGTGGACTTCCCGGCCCCGTTGACGCCGACCAGGCCGATCACGTCGCCGGGGGCGACGACCAGGTCCAGGCCGGAGAAGAGGGTGCGCTCGCCGTGGCCGGCGGCGAGGTCCTTGACGACGAGTGTGGCGCTCATGATGCCCCCGATTCTAGGCGTGTCCGGCCGCCGTCCCCCCGGCCGTCCCCCCGGCCGTCCCCCCGCCGGCCCGAACGGCCGCCGCCGGGGGCGGCGGCACGCGGGTGCCACCGCCCCCGGCGGGCGGGTTCAGCGGGTGACCGGGGTCACTTGCTCTTCCTGGCGAAGTACTCCAGCGCGTGCTGGGCCACGTCGTCCAGGTACGGGCCGGCCTCCCAGGTGTTGTCGGAGCCGCCGATCGAGGTGTCGGACACCAGGACCTGCTTGCCGTCCCGGGTGGTGAACCAGCCGCCGCCGCTGTCGCCGCCGGTGCCGTTGCAGCCGGTCATCAGCATGGTCGGGCGCGCCGGGTCCAGGGAGCGGCGGGCCGGCTTCCCGGCCTCGCAGTGCTCCAGCTCCATGCCGTCGAAGGGCTTGGCGGCCGGGTAGCCGTAGGTGCTGACCGAGGCGATCTGCTCGCGCGGGGCGTTGAACCAGACCGGGACCGAGCCGCCGACGACCTCCTCCAGGGACTTCCCGCCGCCGTCCGGATTGGCCACCCTGAGGATGCCGAAGTCGTACTGGCTCCACGGCCCGCCGTTCTCCGGGTCGGCCTCGGCCGCCCACTGCGGGGAGATCATGCCGGCGACGGCGCCCCATTCGCCGTACGGCTCGGCGTCGGCGAGCGAGCCCTGCTTGCCGCCGCTGACCGCGCCGCTGCTGTTGAACGCCGGGGCGAAGGTGATGTTGGTGTGGTACTTGCCGCCCTTGCCGCCGTGCAGGCAGTGGCTGGCCGTCCAGACCAGGTTGCTCCGGCCGGGGTTGGCCGGGTCGGAGACGACGGTGCCGGAGCAGACGTAGTCCTGCTTGCCGTCCTGGAAGAACAGCTTGCCGTTCACGTGGGCCGGCTTGGCGAACGGGTGGGCGACGGGCTTCATCTCGACCGGCTTCGGCAGCGGGTCGTTCTGGCCGCCGCCCCCGCCGCCCCCGCTTCCGCCGCCGGTGCCTCCGCCGGTGCCTCCGGTGGGCTGCGCGGGCGCCGCGGTGGTGGGCCGGGCCGTCGGGGCCGCCGTGCCGGGGGCCGCCGTCGGCTGGGCGGTGGGCTGTGCGGTCGGCTGTGCGGTGGGCTGGGCACCCGGTCCGGGCTTGGCCGGCTTGGCCCGGAGGATCTTCTGGAGGTCCCAGAAGCCCTTGACCGCCGGGGTGACGACGTTCTGCTGGGCCCACTTGTCCCAGTCCTCGAAGCTCCACTTCCCGAGCTCGTCGGCGGTCGGCAGCTTGATCGGCGGCAGGCCGCCGGGCTTGCCGGTGGCGTCCGCGGTAACGGCGGCGGTCGTCCCGCCGGACGGGGCGGCGGCCGGGTCGGAGTTCTCCGGGCCGCACGCGGTCGCGGCGACCACGGTCAGCGCGACGACGGACGCGCCCAGCGCGGCTCGCGCCGCCCGGGATATCGGTGACATGTGTTCAGTTCCCCCTGTGAATGCACGCCACGGGTGCGAATGCGCGCCACGGACCGGGCGGCGGACGGGCCTCCGGTGTGACGGATGTGGCAGGGGAGGAGTCTGCCATGCGCGGCGGACGCCGCCCGCCGCCCGCCCGGCCCCGGGACGGGGCCGGCACCGGATCGGCACGCGATCGGCACCGGGAAAACCGGTTGCACGGCCCGGAGGGGGCTCCGTAGCGTGATCCCCGTCAGCCCGCCGGAACAGGAGAACGCCGTTGAACCACTGAGGTCCCGAGACACCGCCCCTGCCGCCCCGCAGCCATGTCGCCGGTCCTGTCACCGGCCGGGAAGCTGCCCGCGGTCCGTGAGTGCGCGCGTGCCCGACCTCAGTGGTGAGCCGATCCGGTGTTCCCCGTCGCCCTGACGGCCCCGGCCCTCCCCCCTCCGGTCCCACCCGCGCCCGCGGTGTCTCCCCGTGTTGCACCACGACCACGTACGGCGACCTCCGGGAGGCTTCCATGGCACAACCCACCACCTCGCTGCTCTGCACCGGGCTGTCCTTCGACTGGCCGGACGGCACGCCCGTTCTCGACGGCTTCCACCTCGCCGTCGGCCCCGGCCGCACCGGGCTGATCGGGCTGAACGGCGCGGGCAAGTCCACCCTGCTGCGCCTGCTCGCGGGCGAACTCACCCCCACCTCGGGCACCGTGAAGGTGGCCGGCGAGCCGGGGTACCTGCCGCAGGGCCTCACCCTCGACACCGGTCTGCGGGTCGACGAGGCCCTCGGTGTCCGGGCCGCCCGCGAGGCCCTGCACGCCATCGAGGCGGGCTCCACGGACCAGCGCCACTTCGACGCGGTCGGTGACGACTGGGACGTCGAGGAGCGCGCCCGGGCCCTGCTCGACCGGCTCGGTCTGCACCGGCTCGGCCTCGACCGCACCACCGGCGAACTCTCCGGCGGCGAGGCCGTGCTGCTGCGGCTGGCCGCCCTGCTGCTGCGCCGCCCGGACGTCCTGCTGCTCGACGAACCGACCAACAACCTCGACCGGGCCGCCCGTGAGCGGCTCTACGAGGCGGTGGCCGGCTGGGGCGGCGTGATGCTGATCGTCAGCCACGACCGTGAGCTGCTCAACCACGTCGACCAGATCGCCGAGCTGAGGGACGGCCAGGTCACCTGGTACGGGGGCAACTTCGACGAGTACGAGCGCACCCTGGCCGCCCAGCAGGAGACGGCCGAGCGGTTGCTGCGCAGCGCCGAGGCCGACGTCCACCGCCAGAAGCGGGACCTCGCCGAGGCCCGGATCCGGCTGGAGCGCAGCGCGAGCTACGGCCGGAAGCGCTCGGTCACCCGCAACGATCCGCACATCTTCGCGGGCAAGCTCAAGCGCCAGGGCCAGGAGACCGCGGGCCGGCTCCAGGGCATGCACACCGAGCGGCTGGAGGAGGCCAGGCGCCGGCTCACCGCCGCGGAGGAGGCCGTCCGGGACGACGCCGAGATCCGGATCGACCTGCCCCGCACCGCCGTTCCGGCCGGGCGCACGGTGCTCACCCTGGACAAGGTGCGGCTGCCGCACGGCATCACCGCCGACCTCGAACTCCGGGGGCCCGAGCGGGTCGCCCTGGTCGGCCGCAACGGCGCGGGCAAGACCACGCTGCTGCGTGCCATCGCCGGTGAGGTCGCCCCGCTGGTGGGCGGGATCACCGTACCGGTGCCGATCTGCCACCTGCCGCAGCGGCTCGACCTGCTCGACGACGGGCTCACCGTCGTGGGCAACGTCAAGCTGTTCGCCCCGGGCGCGGGGGACAACGCGGTCCGGGCCCGGCTGGCCCGGTTCCTGTTCCGCGGCGGGCGGGCCGACCAGCCGGCCGGCACGCTCTCCGGCGGCGAGCGGTTCCGGGCCACCCTGGCCGCGCTGCTGCTGGCCGACCCGCCGCCGCAGCTGCTGCTGCTCGACGAGCCGACCAACAACCTCGACCTGGCCGGCGTCCGCCAGCTCACCCAGGCGCTGGCGGCCTACCGGGGCGCGCTGATCGTGGCCGGCCACGACCTGCCGTTCCTGCGCGGGCTCGGTCCCACCCGCTGGCTGGAGCTGGACGGCGGGCTGAGGACGGTGGATCCGATGTAGCGGCAGGCCGGCCGGCGCATCGGATCCGGACTCCGGGGGACTCCCGGAGGCTCGGGCGGTCCCGGCGGTCCCGGCGGTCCCGGCGGTCCCGGGAGGCTCAGGCGTTGCCGGCGGTCCCTGCGGGCCGGGCCGTCAGGATCCGCCGGGCCTCGGTCAGGGCGGAGTCCAGGCCCCGGTTCAGCTCCTCCGTCGTGAACACCGGCGTGCGCACGTCCGGCGGGATGCCCGGCCCGTCGAAGGTGCCGCCGTCGCGGGTGAGGAACTTCTCGTTCGGCAGGAGGGCCACGAAGTCGCCGGAGAACGGCTTGAACATGATGTCGGAGAAGACGCCCTGGGTGTTCTCGCCGACCCGGACGGGCGCCGGTCGCCGCTCCGCCATCGCCTGGGTGAAGGTCTCGCCCGCGCTGATGGTGGAGCCGGCGGTCAGCAGGGCGACCGGCCCGTCGAAGCGGGTCGTGCCGGGGGCGGGGCGGACCACGCTCGGCTGGGGCGCGGTGAACCGGGTCGGGTCGGCCGGGTCGTTGCGGGCCACCTTGCGGTAGGCGAGGAACGGCCGCTCGGTGAGCCGGGAGGCGATCCGCAGACCCAGCTCGTCCGAGCCGCCGCCGTTCAGCCGCAGGTCGATCACCAGCCCGTTCAGCCGCTCCGGGTGGGCCAGCAGGAGGTCCAGCGCCCGGTCCAGCTCGGCCGCGTGGTCCTGGTAGGGGCCGTCCTCGACGTAACCGTCGAAGGCGCTCACCCGCAGGTAGCCGATGCCGCCCGGGAGTTCGCCCACCCCCAGCCGGCCGCGGCCGAAGGTCCGCTCGGGGGCGAGCAACTGGGTGGCGACGGCCCGTGCCGCCTGCTCCTTCTCCCGGTCGTCGTACTCCCTGGTGCCCGGCCGCAGGACGCCGAGGGCCAGCCGGTACCCGCCGTCGGCCTCCTTGCGGCCCAGTGCGACGTGCGCGTCGCCCAGCGGCCGGAGCAGACCGGCGAAGACCTCCTCCAGCTGGTCGGCGGTGGTCGCCGGGGTGATCCCCGCCCGGGCCCGGGCGCCCTCCGCGTGCCAGTCGATGCCCTTGGCGGCGAAGAAGGGGTAGTTCTCCTCGAAGGTCGCCCAGAACCGGTCGAACACCGAGAGCGGGTCCTGCGGGGCGGGCTGCCGGCACTGGGCCGGCAGCCCGCCGGGCAGCCGGGTGAGGTCCTTGGTCGCGGTGGCGCCGTCCTCCTTGTACACCGCCCGGTCGCGCCCCCGGGGCGTCACCGACAGCAGGGCGTACGTCTTTCCGGGCTCGCCGTACCGGACGGTGCCGCCGTGGCCCGGCGCACCGACCTGCACGCCGGAGAGCCACCCCGGGGTGCAGCCGGCCCGGGTCACGTCGTAGGTGGTGAGGGTCGTTCCGCGGATCTCGGCGACCGTGCCGTAGCCGTCCGTCCGCCAGACGCCCTCCAGCCGGCCGACGCCCGGCCGTTGCGTGGTGCCCTCACCCTCGGGAGCGCCGCCCGCCGCCCCCGCGGCGCCGGCCGTGACGGCCGTTCCCGCCACGACCGCGAGCGCGACCGCCGCGACCGCCGCCGCCCTGGCCGGCGACCTCCCGTGCCCGGCCCGCCCGACGTACCCGACGTACCCGGCCCGCCCGACCTGTCCGGCGCGCCCCGCACGTCGGTTCCGCCCGGCGTGCCCGATGTGCCCGATGCCCATGCCGTCCCCTGCCGTTCCCAGCCCAGGGCCTCCCCCGCGGAACCCCTCCGCCGCCCACGGCACGACGCTACGGACCGCCCCGGCCCCGCACGTCCGCCCCGGGAGCGGTTCGCACCGCGACCACGGAGGTACGCCGGAGCGCGCCCGCCTCCGCCCGGCGGCGTACACGCCCCCGGCCCCTTCTCGGGGTTGTCGTCCCGGTGTCCAACTCCCGTGCGCTCCAGTACCATCGGCGCCATGCCAGCGCTCAACATCGAGTACACGGAGCACGAACTCGCCGCGATCCGCGAGGCAGCCGCCGCCGACGGCAAGAGCGTCAAGGCGTACGTGCACGACCTGAGCGTGCGGGAGCAGCAGCGCCGGGTGTTCGTCTCCCACGCGGTGGCGTTCTGGAACGAGCACCGCGAGGAGTTCGACCGGGCGTTCCCGGAGGACGCGCCCGCGGCCTGAGCGGAGGCCGGGCCGACGATGCCGGAAGGGGTGCCGCCTCGATGCTGCTGCACGTCGATCTGCGCTGGCTGCTCGACGTCCAGGAGCTGGCCTCGCCGGAGGACCTCAGCGTGCGGGACTACTCGGCCCTGCAGGCGGCCGTGGCGCGGCACCGGGTGAACACCGCGCAGCTCGGCCACGACGCCGATCCGGCCTGGTGCGCGGCCACCCTGATGCACACCATCGTGCTGCTGCGTCCGCTGCCGGTGCGCAACAACCTCTACGCCTGCATGACCACGGCCGCGTACATGCACGCCTCCGGGGAGGGCATCGACCCGCCGTACGGGACCCTGGTGGAGCTGGCGCGGGACATAGCCGAGGGGCGGGCGGACGTGTTCACCGCGGCCGACCGGATCCGCGCCTGGCGGATCTGACCGGCCGCCGCGCGGTTCCCGCGCGCGGGAGCGGTCCGAGCCCGGGGCACATCGGGCCCGGGGTACGCCGGACGCCGGGACGGTTCGGGGTGCCGGGCGCGGCTCAGAGCCCGGAGGGTGCGGCGGCGGTGCGGCCCAGCCGGGCGCGGACCAGCGTGCCGAGCCGGTCCAGGCCGACCACGGCGGCCCCCAGCGCGACGAACTCGACGGTGAGCAGGGCGATCTGACCCCAGACGTAGCCGTAGCCCCCGGTGGTCGGGTCGAAGAAGAAGTACGGGTACGGCAGCGGGTAGTTGGAGAACAGCGCGTTGCGGGTGAGCACGACCGCCGCGTAGCCGAGCGGGAAGGTCAGCCAGAGCGGGATGTCCCGCCAGGCGGAGGCGTTGCGCGGCCGGAGGAGCAGCCAGTCGACGATCACCAGCACCGGGGTGACGTAGTGCAGGAAGAACGACGACCAGTGCTGGAGCCTGTCGGGCCCGTCGAAGAGGCCGGGCAACGGGTTGGCGCCGTGCTCCAGCAGGACGTGCGAGACCAGTCCGGTGATCAGGATGTACAGGGTGGCGGCGCCGCGCAGCCGGGGCGCGGGGGCGTCGGTGGTGCCGCGCCTGAGCATCCAGTACACGGCGCCGGCGAAGTAGCCGAGCACGATCACGTTGCTCTCGATGGTGAAGTACACCAGCGGCGCGGTCTGGAGGGTCAGGCCGAGGCCCGCCGAGAGCACGACGCCGACGCGCCACCAGAGCGCCGGGCTGGTCCGGACTGACATGCGGCCACCAGTTCTTTCCGGGCGATACGGGAGGTATCGGACGACGGGGGAAAGATCGCACTCTACCTGTCGTCCGGACGGGCGGGGAAACCCCCGGCCCGCCGAACCGTTTCTCCCGGTATGCCCCGATGGCGCCCGGCGGACACCGCGCGCGCCCCGGGCGCCGGGGCGTTCAGCCGGGCAGCACGAACCCCGACTCGTACGCGGCGATCACCGCCTGGGTGCGGTCCCGGGCGCCGAGCTTGGCGAGCACACTGCCCACGTGCGTCTTGACCGTCTCCGGGCTGAGCACGAGCTTCGCGGCGATCTCCCCGTTGCTGAGCCCGGCCGCCATCAGCCGCAGCACCTGGCCCTCGCGTCCGGTGAGCCGTCCGATCGGACCGCGGCCGGGCGCCGGGCGGCTCTCCCGGGGGGCCGGAGCCCCGTACCGCAGGGCGAGTTCGCGGACGGCCGCCGGGAACAGCAGCGAGTCGCCGCGCGCGATCAGCCGTACCGCCTGCACCATCTCCTCCGCCCGCGCCCGCTTCAGCAGGAAACCGGCCGCCCCCGCCCGCAGCGCGTCGTACACGTGGTCGTCGTGCTCGAAGGTGGTGACCACCAGGATCCGGGGCGGCGCGGTCATCCCGTCCATCAGCTGTCCGGTGGCGCGGATGCCGTCGATCCCGGGCATCCTGACGTCCATCAGCACGACGTCCGGCCGCAGTTCGCGCACCAGGGGCACCACCGCGGCGCCGTCGGCGGCCTCGCCGACCACGGTGAGGTCGGGTTCGGCGTCGATCACCACGCGCAGGCCGGTGCGCACCAGCCGCTCGTCGTCGGCGATCACCACCCGGACCGGGGGGAGGCCGGCACGGCCCCCGCCGCCGTTCCCGTGTCCGTGCCCGTGTCCGTCGCCGTTCCCGTGCCCGCCGTCGTGTCCGCCCCCGCCGCCGCTGTCGTTCCCGCAACCGCCGTCGTTCCCGTTCCGGCTCACCGTTCTCCTCCCACCGGCAGCCGGACAACCAGCCGCCACGTCGTCCCGTCGTCCGTCGGCCCGGCCTCGCAGGCGCCGTTCAGGGCCGCCACGCGTTCCCCGATGCCGCGCAGCCCGCGCCCGCCTCCGGGGCGGACCGGCCGCGACCGGCCGAGCGGATTGGTCAGTTCGATCTCAAGTCGCCCGCCGGCCCGGACGATCCGCAGCCGGACCGGCGCGGCGGCGCCCGTTCCCGCGTGCCTCAGCACATTGGTGAGGCCCTCCTGGACGATCCGGTAGGCCTCGCGCGAGAGCACGGCCGGCAGCCGGTCCAGGCCCGGGGGCGGTTCGGCGTCCACCACCAGGCCGGTCCGGGCCAGCTGCCGCAGCAGGTCGTCGAGCCCGGCGAGGGTCGGCCCGGCGGGTCCGGCCCCGTCGCCCTCCTCCTCCCGGAGCAGCCCCAGCACCGCGTCCAGTTCGGCGACGGCGCCGCGCGCGGTCTCCTCGATGGCGGCCAGCGCCTCCGCCGCGAACTCCGGGTCGGAGCGCAGCACCCGGGCGGCGGCCGCGGCCTGGATGCCGACGGCGCTCAGCGCGTGGCCGACCGAGTCGTGCAGCTCGCGGGCCAGCCGGTTGCGCTGCGCCAGCACGGTCGCCCGCCGTTCGGCGGCGGCCAGCCGCTCGTCCGGGGTCGGGCCGAGCAACACGGGCGCCCAGCGCGCCAGCAGGCCGCCGAGGCCCGCGCTGGTGCCGACGATCAGCGCCAGCAGCGCGCCGCCCGTCAGTGGCCCCGGCAGCCAGCCGGGCACGCCGCGCTCCTCCCAGAACCGCATGATCTCCTCGGCGCCGGCGGGGCGGAGGATCAGGAACACCGCGAACGGCAGGCCGGCCAGTGTCATCCCGCTGACGACGCCGCCGAACAGCAGGTGCAGCACGAACCAGGCCGCCGTCCGCCACCGGGCCGCCCAGGACCGGGCCGGTCCGGTGACCACCTCCGCCGCCCGCCGGGGCGTGCACAGCGCCCGGGCCGCCGCGCCCTCCAGGGACCGGACGGTCGGCACCAGGGCGGTGACGGCGGCCATCGGGAGCGAGGCGGCGAGCGCGGCGAAGTAGAGCAGCACCTGGACCGCCGGGCCCTTGAGCGGGTCGAGCGCTCCGAGGGCGACCGTCGCGAGCATCCAGTACGGCATCAGCAGCGCGCCGCCGAGCACCAGGTGCACCCACCGCAGCCGCGCCCGCCGCCCCAGCAGGGCGCCCGCCGCCCACCGCACCCTTCCGGCGCCGCCGCCGCCGTCGTCGTGGGCTCCGGCGGCATCGGCCGTTCCGTCCGCGTCCACGGCCCGACCGGACCCCGCCCCCGTGATCACCCCGCAGACTCTACGTCAGCGGCCCTGGCGGGGGCCGTGGTCACGAGGTCCCAGGCGGTGTCCGGAACGGCACCGGCCGCCGCCCGCTCGGCGAGCGCGACCGCGCCGGCGGCCGGCACCAGCAGCCCGGTCACCACCTGGGCCGCCTCGACCGGCGTCAGCAGTCCCGGCACCGCCCGGCGTGGGTCGGGCGCCCCGGTGAAGGTGCCGGACGCCACCAACTGCCGGGAACCCCGGGCGAACAGCGACCCCGCCGCCGTCCGGACCACCGCCAGCGGCCCGCGCAGCCGCCACTCCGGCCGGTGCCGGTGCACCAGCACCAGCAGGGCCGCGGCCCCGGCGACCGCCATCGCGGCCGTCACCGTGTCCATCACCACCACGCCCCGGCCGCGGTGCTCCTGCCACTCCGGCGGCAGCCCGGTGTCGCCGCCGGCCGCCCAGTGGAGCCGGGCCGCCGCGGCGCCGGCGGCGAGCGGTACGGCGACGCCCGCGAAGGCCCGCCGGGCGGTCCGGGCGGGGGAGCCCGGCAGGTCGCCGATCCGGCCGCGGCCCAGCAGGCGGGGCCGGCGCTCCCGGGCGTACAGCAGGAACCCGGTGATCAGGGCCACCCCCTGCACGGCGAGGCCGCCGCAGACCACCGGGAACACCCAGCCGCTCGGTCCGTCGCCGCCGCCCGGCGGGGCCTCCTCCGGGCCGAGCACCAGGGTGGACAGCAGGAACGGCGGCAGTGCGAGCAGGAGGGTGCCGAGCAGCCCGGTGGCGACCCGCATCGGGAAGGCCGGCAGCCCGGCCGGTGCGCGCCGGCCCCACGGCCGGACGAAGGACAGGGCCGGCAGCACGGCGGCGGCGTCCATGCCGAAGGTGAGCGGGTTGACGGGCCAGAGGTCGGCCATGGCGTCGCCGTCCCCGGCGCCGGCCGGGTGGCCGGTGGGCCGGAGCGGCTTGAGGGAGAGGTGGGGGACGGTCGCCGCGACGGCCGTCCAGGTCGCGGCGAGGCGCAGCCGGCCGGGGGCTGCGGGGGCGGGCCCGGCGGCGGCCGGCGCCGCGGGGCGCGGCGGGAGTGTCGGGTTCATGACCCCACGCTCCCGCGGCCCGGCCCGCCCGGACGTCCTCCGGTGACCCGATCCGCCTCCCCCGCCGGGGGGATTCCGGGCGGGAGCGGACCACCCGGGGGAGGACGGTCCGGAGGTGGCGGTCAGGCGGTGTGAGCCCGGAGGGGGCGGCCCGGACGGGGCGGTCCGGTTGGGTCCGCCCTCGGGCGCCGCCGCCGCGCGGGCGGCCCCGCCGGGCCTTGTTACTGAGCGGTCGCTTCCCTATCATCGCAGGTGTGACAGCGTCACTGTCCGACTCCGTCGACCCCCGGAGGGGCCATGGCGCCCGAGCGCGAGAGCGGTGAGCCGGACAACGGTGGACCCGGGGGCGGCGGTCCGCTGGCGGGCGTCCGCGTGGTCGAACTCGCCGGCATCGGGCCGGGCCCCTTCGCCGCCATGCTGCTGGGCGACCTCGGCGCCGACGTGGTCCGGGTGGACCGCCCGGAACCCTCGCCGCTCGGCATCGACCCGGCCCACGACCTCGCCAACCGCAACAAGCGCTCGGTGGTCGTCGACCTCAAGGCCCCCGGCGGCCCGGACCGGGTGCTCGAACTGGCCGCCCGCGCCGACCTGTTGATCGAGGGCTACCGGCCCGGCGTAGCCGAACGCCTCGGCGTCGGCCCGCGCGAGTGCCTGGCCCGCAACCCCGCGCTGGTGTACGGGCGGATGACCGGCTGGGGGCAGCACGGCCCGCTGGCCGCCCGGGCCGGGCACGACATCGGCTACACGGCGGTGGCCGGCGTCCTCGGCCTGGTCGCCCCGGCCGGCGCCGCGGACGCCCCGGAGGATCCGCCCGCCGTCCCCGCCAACCTGCTCGGCGACTACGCCGGCGGCTCGCTCTACCTGGTCGTCGGCCTGCTCGCCGCCCTCCACCACGCCCGCGCCACCGGCACCGGCCAGACCGTCGACGCCGCCGTGGTCGACGGTGCCGCCCACCTCACCGCCGTCCTCCAGGGCCTGCTCGCCGGCGGCCGGTGGCAGGACCGGCGCGGCGTCAACCTGCTCGACGGCGGCGCGCCGTTCTACGCCGTCTATCCCGCCGCCGACGGCGGGCACCTCGCGGTCGGGGCCCTGGAGCCGCGCTTCTACTCCGAGTTCGCCCGGCTGCTGGAGCTCGGCCCGGACGCACCGGGGCAGTGGGACACCGCCCGCTGGCCCGAGCTGCGCGCCCGGATCACCGCCCGCTTCGCCACCCGGACCAGGGCCGCCTGGGAGGCCGTCTTCGCCGGCTCCGACGCCTGCGTGGAGCCTGTGCTGACGATGCGTCAGGCCCATGCGCACGCCCACCTGGTGAGCCGGGGAACCTACGTCGGGGTGGAGGGCGTCGTCCAGCCCGCGCCCGCCCCGAGGTTCTCCGTCACCCCCGGCGCGCTGCGCCGCCCGCCGGCCCGGCCGGGTGCCGACGCCGCCGAGGTCGCCCGCGACTGGGGCGTGCCCTCGCTCGCCGTGCCGCCGACCGCCTGAACCGCCCACCCTCCCCAGGAGCCCGCCGTGCGACGCGACGACCTCTTCACCGCCGGGCACGAGGACGTCCGGGTCGCCGTCCCGGCGTTCCCGGCCGGGGAGGTGCTGCCGCACCACGACCGCAGGCCCGAACACCGCAGGCTCCGCACGTTCCCCGCCCCGAAAGGCTGCCCACCGTGACCACCGAAGCGTACGTCTACGACGCGATCCGCACCCCGCGCGGCCGGGGCAAGGCCACCGGCTCGCTGCACGGCACCAAACCGATCGACCTGGTCGTCGGCCTGATCCACGAACTCCGCCGCCGCCACCCGGGGCTCGACCCGGCGGCGATCGACGACATCGTGCTCGGCGTGGTCAGCCCGGTCGGCGACCAGGGCTCCGACATCGCCCGGATCGCCGCCATCGCCGCGGGCCTGCCCGACACGGTCGCCGGCGTCCAGGAGAACCGCTTCTGCGCCTCCGGCCTGGAGGCCGTCAACCTGGCCGCCGCCAAGGTCCGTTCCGGCTGGGAGGACTTCGTCCTCGCGGGCGGCGTGGAGTCGATGTCCCGGGTGAAGATGGCCTCCGACGGCGGCGCCTGGTTCGCCGACCCGATGACCGCGTACGAGACCGGCTTCGTGCCGCAGGGCATCGGCGCCGACCTCATCGCCACCGTCGAGGGCTTCTCCCGCACCGACGTCGACGCCTTCGCCGCCGAGTCCCAGACCCGGGCGGCCAAGGCACAGGCCGACGGGCTGTTCGACCGCTCGGTCGTCCCGGTCCGCGACCGCAACGGCCTGGTCGTGCTGGAACGCGACGAGTTCGTCCGCCCCGGCACCACGGTGGAGACGCTGGCCGGGCTCAAGCCCTCCTTCGCGGCGATCGGCGAGGCCGGCGGCTTCGACGCGGTCGCCCTGCAGAAGTACCACTGGGTGGAGGCCATCGACCACGTCCACCACGCCGGCAACTCCTCCGGCATCGTGGACGGCGCCGCCCTGGTCGCCATCGGCAACCGCGGCATCGGCGAGCGCTACGGGCTGCGCCCGCGCGCCCGGATCGTCTCCGCCGCCGTCTCCGGCTCCGAGCCGACCATCATGCTCACCGGGCCGGCCCCGGCCACCCGCAAGGCGCTCGCCAGGGCCGGGCTGACCGCCGCCGACATCGACCTGGTGGAGATCAACGAGGCCTTCGCCGCCGTCGCGCTGCGCTTCGTCCGGGAGATGGGCTTCTCGCCCGAGCAGGTGAACGTCAACGGCGGTGCGATCGCGCTGGGCCACCCGCTGGGCGCCACCGGCGCGATGCTCCTCGGCACCCTGGTCGACGAACTGGAGCGGCGCGACCTGCACCGGGGTCTGGTGACCCTCTGCGTGGGCGGCGGCATGGGCATCGCCACCGTCGTCGAGCGGGTCTGAGCGCCCCGCCGCCCGGCCCCTCCCGAGACCTCCTCCCTCTTCCCGGCCCTTCAGGAGAACCCGAAACCCCATGAGCGACACCGGAGCCACCACCACCATCCGCTGGGAGCAGGACCGGGACGGCGTGGTCACCCTCGTCCTCGACGACCCCGCCCAGTCCGTCAACACCATGAACGAGGCCTTCACGGCCGACCTGGAGGCCGCCGTCGCGCGGCTGGCGGAGCTCGGCGCGGCCGGCGAACTGCGCGGGGTGGTCGTCACCTCCGCCAAGAGGACCTTCTTCGCCGGCGGCGACCTGCGGATGCTCTCCGCCGCCGGGCCCGCGGACGCCGCGGCCGTCTTCGAGAAGTCGATGCGGATCAAGCGCGCCCTGCGCACCCTGGAGACGCTCGGCCGGCCGGTCGTCGCCGCGATCAACGGCAGCGCCCTCGGCGGCGGCCTGGAGATCGCCCTGGCCTGTCACCACCGGATCGCCCTGGACACCCCCGCGAGCCGGATCGGGCTGCCCGAGGTCACCCTCGGCCTGCTCCCCGGCGGCGGCGGGGTGGTCCGCACCGTCCGGCTGTTCGGCATCACCGACGCCCTCCTCAAGGTGCTGCTGGAGGGCCGCCGGTACCGCCCGGCGCAGGCCCTCGCACACGGCCTGGTGCACGAACTCGCCGCCACGCCGGAGGAGCTGGCGGACCGGGCACGGGCCTGGATCGACACCGACCCGGAACCCGTGCAGCCCTGGGACGTCAAGGGGTACCGGATCCCCGGCGGCACCCCCAGCACCCCGGCGTTCGCCGCGAACCTGCCCGCCTTCCCCGCCAACCTGCGCAAGCGGCTGGCCGGCGCCCCCTACCCGGCGCCGCGCAACGTGCTCGCCGCCGCGGTGGAGAGCGCCCAGGTGGACATCGACACGGCGATGGCGGTCGAGGCCCGCTACTTCACCGAGCTGGCCTGCGGTCAGACCAGTACGAACATGATCCAGGCGCTCTTCTTCGACCTCCAGGCGGTCGACTCCGGAGCCGGGCGGCCCGCTGCGGTGGAGCCGCGGACGGTCCGCAGGGTCGCCGTGCTGGGCGCCGGGATGATGGGCGCGGGCATCGCGTACGCCTGCGCCGCGGCCGGCATCGAGGTGCTGCTGAAGGACGTCACCGCCGGGGCCGCCGCGCGCGGGAAGGCCCACTCCGAGAGCCTGCTGGCCAAGGCGGTGGCCCGCGGCCGGACCACCGCGGCGCAGCGCGACGAACTGCTCGCCCGGATCACCCCCACCGCCGACGCCGCCGACCTGGCCGGCTGCGACGCGGTGATCGAGGCCGTCTTCGAGGACCCCGCGCTGAAGCAGCAGGTGTTCCAGGAGATCGAGGGCGTCGTGGCCCCCGACGCCCTGCTCTGCTCCAACACCTCGACCCTGCCGATCGGCCTGCTCGCCGAGGGCGTGGGGCGTGCCGGCGACTTCGTCGGCCTGCACTTCTTCTCACCGGTCGACCGGATGCGGCTGGTGGAGATCGTCCGCGGCCCGCGGACCGGGGACGAGGCGCTGGCCCGCGCCTTCGACCTGGTCCGGCAGATCGGGAAGACGCCGATCGTGGTCAACGACTCGCGCGGCTTCTTCACCTCCCGGGTGATCGGCCGGTTCCTCAGCGAGGGCGTCGCGATGGTCGGCGAGGGCGTCGAGCCGGCCAGCGTCGAACAGGCCGCCGCCCAGGCCGGCTACCCGGCCAAGGTGCTGGCGCTGATCGACGAGCTCACCCTCACCCTGCCGCGCAGGATCCGCGAGGAGCACCGGCTCGCCGTCGAGGAGGCCGGCGGCGAGTGGACCGCCCACCCGGCGGACGCGGTGCTGGACCGGATGGTCGACGAGTTCGGCCGCCCCGGCCGCAGCGCCGGCGCGGGGTTCTACGAGTACGGCGAGGACGGCGTGCGCGGGCGCCTCTGGCCGGGCCTGCGCGAGCACTTCACCCGCGCGGACGCCGCCGTCCCGTTCGAGGACCTCAAGGAGCGGCTGCTGTTCAGCGGGGCCCTGGACGCGGTGCGCTGCCTGGAGGAGGGTGTGCTCACCTCCGTCGCGGACGCCAACGTCGGCTCCGTCCTCGGCATCGGCTTCCCGGCCTGGACGGGCGGCGTCCTCCAGTACGTCAACGGCTACCCCGGCGGGCCGGTCGGCTTCGCGGCCCGTGCCCGGGAGCTCGCCGCCGCGTACGGCGAGCGGTTCGCGCCGCCCGCCCTGCTGGAGCGGATCGCCGCCGAGGGGCGGACCTTCGGCGACTGAGCCCGCGGGCCGGGCCGGGCCGGGGATCACCCGCCCGGCGGGGCGGCGGAGCCCTTCTCCGCCGCTCCGCCCAGCTCCTCCCGCAAGGACCTCCGGAAGGCCGTCACCAGCGCCTGCGCGACCACCGGCGGGACCGCTTCCGTGGCGCTGCCGCTGTGACACCAGCGGTGCGACAGTGCTGTCCCACCGCGCACGGCGTCCGGGCGGACCGGGGACCAACCGGGGAAGGGCACGGGACGGTGCCGGGCCCGCGCTCCGACGGGGGAACGCGGGCCCGGGACGGGTGCCGGAGACCTGCCGGCGGGTGCCGGCCGGTGCCGGCCGGTGCCGGCCGGTCTCAGGCCGCCAGGTCGGGGTGGTGGCGGCGGGTGACCTCGGGGTGCGCGCGGGTGTAGCCCTTCCACTCGTTGAAGCCGAAGTCGGCGTAGAGCGGGTTGGCCGGGTCCCGGGTCGCGCCGGGGGCGTGATGGGCGAGCGGGAAGTCCAGCGGCTCGACGTGGGCGTCCAGCCGCGGGTTGTAGAAGAACGGGACCGAGTAGCGCTCGCGGGCGCCGGGCGGGCTGATCACCCGGTGGCTGGTGGCCTTGAGGTAGCCGTCGGTGGCGACCTCCAGCAGCTCGCCGAGGTTCACCACGAAGGCCCCCTCCATCGGCGGGACGTCCAGGAAGGAGCCGTCCGGCCGCTCCACCTGGAGGCCGCCGACGGTGTCCTGGAGCAGCAGGGTGATGAAGCCGTAGTCCTTGTGCGCGCCGACGCCCTGGCCCGCGCCGTCGGGGGCGGTGCCCGGGTAGCGGACCAGCTTCAGCCGCAGGTGCGGGTGGCCGGCGAAGGCGGGGTCGTAGAAGTCGGGGCGGGCGCCGATCGCGGTGAGGAGTTCGCGCAGCAGCGTGCGGGCGACGGAGCCGAGCCGGTCGATCCAGGCCAGGGCGGCGGTGCGCAGCTCGGGGAGCGCGTCGGGCCACTGGTTGGGGCCCTCCAGCCACCAGTACGGGGGCTCGCCGGGGGCGGGGACGTGCGGCGGCAGCTCGGCGCCGATGTCGAGCTGGTCGCGCCAGTCCCGGCTGCCGCCGGTGCGCTCGTCGCCGGTGCGGGTGTAGCCCCGGTAGTGCGGGGAGTGCAGGTTGGCGACGGCGAGGCGGTCGGCCTCCGGGAGGGCGAAGAAGGCCCGCATGGCGCCGGTCAGGGCGGCGGTCTCGGCCGGGGTGACCCCGTGGCCGACGAGCTGGAAGAAGCCGACGCCGGTGGCCGCGGCACGGAGGGTGTCGTGCAGCCGGGTGCGGTCCGCCGGGCCGCCGTCGGCGAGCGACAGGTCGATCACCGGGAGGGCGTCGAGGGGCGCTTCGGCGGGGTTCGCGGCGGGGGCCCCGGTGGAGGTGGTCGGGTGGTGCTGCTGCGTCATGGGTGACATCCGCTGGGTCTCGTCCCGGCCGGCTCCGGTGGTGACCGGGGACGCCGGGGTGCGCGCCTGGTGCGGCGGTCGGGCCCGGGGCCGGGAGGGGGGACGCGGCCGGTGCGGGCCGCGCTGAGGGTGAGGGGTGCGAGGTTCAGCTGGAGCGTCGACAGGACATGCTGGTCACGCGGAGCAGGTCCACGTGGCGACGGCGAACGAGTATGAGCACCTCACCAGCGTAGATCAACCGTTCGGGTGGCGGCGGCGGGGCCGCCGGACGGGCCCCGTC